>JASHPD010000092.1 GCA_030038315.1 Acidobacteriaceae bacterium | reverse complement strand
GAAATGGGCCGTGCCTTCGATGCGGCTGTTGTGCGGCCGGTGCGGATGGAAGGACGACGGGCGCTGGAAAGCGGCGCCGCCGATGCCATAGATTAAGAGCATCGTGATTGTGAACATTGCCCGGCGCGCGCATGACCACAACTGGGAGCTGGACCCGATTACGCGGTCGCTGCTCGATACGGATTTCTACAAGCTGCTGATGCTGCAGTTTATCTGGAAGCGGTTTCCGCGGACGCGAGCCACGTTTGCGCTGCAGAACCGGACGGCGCAGGTGCGGCTGGGCGAGACGATCGAGATCGGGGAGCTGCGCGAGCAACTGGAAAACACGCGGCGGCTGCGGTTTCACAAGTCGGAGCTGATCTGGCTGGCGGGCAACACGTTTTACGGCAAGCGGGGAATCTTCGAGCCGGATTTTCTGGAGTGGCTGGACAGGGACTTCCGGCTTTCGGAGTACGAGCTTTCGGTCGTGGATGGGCAGATTGCGCTGCGCTTTGACGGGCTGTGGACGGAGACGACGCTGTGGGAGATTTATGCGCTCTCGGCGATCGACGAGCTGAAGACGCGGGCGGCGCTCAAGAACCTGACGGAGTTCGAGCTGGACATTTTGTATGCGCGGGCGAAGACGCGGCTGTGGGAGAAGATGGAGCGGCTGCGGGGCGTGCCGGGCTTGAGCGTGAGTGACTTCGGGACGCGGCGGCGGCATAGTTTTCTGTGGCACGAGTACGTGGTGAAGGCGATGAGCGACGTGCTGGGTGCGAGCTTTACCGGCAGCTCGAATACCTACCTTGCCTACACGCACGATCTGGAAGCGATCGGCACCAACGCGCATGAGCTGGCGATGGCGCTGGCGGCTTTGTCGGATACGGACGGGGAGCTGCGGACGGCGCAGTACCGGCTGCTGGAGCTCTGGCAGCAGACCTATCAGGGCGAGCTGCTGATTCTGCTGCCCGATACCTTTGGGACGACGCAGTTTCTCGCGGGCGCGCCGGAGTGGGTGGCGGACTGGACGGGGCAGAGGATCGACAGCAAGGACCCGTTTGCGGCGGGCGACGAGTACATTGCATGGCTGGCGGCGCGGGGGCGCGAGGCGCGGCGCAAACGGCTGATCGCTTCCGATGCGCTCGATGTGGACCGGATTCTGGCGCTTCACGCCTACTTTGCGGGAAAGATTCTGGCCGGCAAGCCGGAGGATTTTCGTTCGGCGGCGGATTTTCTTGACGAGCGGCGCTGGCTGCCCGATCGGCGCATCCGCTTCAGCGCCGGCTGGGGCACGCTGCTGACCAATGATTTCCGCAACTGCAATCCGCAGGGCAACGACGGCTTCCATCCGATCAGCCTGGTGTGCAAGCTGGTCGCGGTGGATGGGCGGCCGGCGGTGAAGCTCTCCGACAACCGCCAGAAGACGATGGGACCGGCGGAAGAGATCGAGCGCTACCGGCGCGTCTTTGGCGTGGAGGGGATTGCGGACGTGGCGGTGGAGGCGTGAGAAGAGCAGGGGTCAGGGAACAGGGATCAGGGATATAGATAAAAGGCAAGGGCTATAAAAGGCTTATAGATATTTCATCCTTCGCAAAAGATGCGAGGGATGGGGTAACTGCGCTCGCGGCTCGTTGTCCGGCTGTATTCCCGAAAAGCAAAGCTGTTCCGCAGCAGATGCACCAAACGGCAATTTAAGGAGAACAGCATACCTCAGGGGCTAAAGCCCGCCTCGTTTTGCTGAACCGATTGCCGGGGATCAATCCCCGGCCTACCAAATGGTGAACATGGGTACATCCTCTGCAGAATGACGAAAAGCAAGGGGAAAGGCCCCGTGGTGTTCCCAGCGACAGTTTTTGTCGATGGGGTGGTTGCGCGGCAGGGGTGGTTATGCGGCAAACTCCGCTCCGGGATGACAGCTTCCGACAGGGAGCCTCTCTGACCCCTGACCCTTGAACCCTGTTCCCTAGCTTCTTCTAATCTTTCCTATCGCCATTCGGTCCTTCATCTGCACATTCTCCCGGCGAAAAGGAGATGTGCCCTATGGGGAGCAGCGGCTACTATGCGGCGCTTACCGGCCTTGTGGCGCGGATGCAGACCATGGATACGGTGGCCGACAACCTGGCCAATACGCAGACGCCCGGCTATCGCTCCGAGCGCGAGTACTTCCGCTCGACGCTGCTCGGCGACGACGCGGTCGATTCGCAGCTCGGCCACACGGTGAACAACTACGGGCTGCTGGGCGGGGACATGCTGAACCTGGCGCAGGGAGCGATCTCGCAGACCGGCAATCCGCTCGACCTGGCTATCGAGGGGCAGGGATTCTTTGAGATTCAGACGGCCAACGGGGTGCGGTTTACCCGCGACGGCGCCTTTCATCGCACCGCCAAGGGCGCGCTGGTGACCGGGCGCGGCGAGCCGGTGCTCGATGCGGGCGGCAAGCCGATTACGCTGCCTCCGGGCAAGGTCTCGATCGGCGCCAACGGCGTGATCTCCGTGGATAGCGGCGTGGTGGCCACGGTGGGCGTCTTTACGTTTCCTTCCGGCGTGCGCCTGACGCCCGAGGGCACCGACCGCTACGTTGCGCCGCAGGGGGCAAAGCCGGTGATCTCGAAGGACGCCACGGTGCACGAGGGGGCCATCGAGGCGGCCAACGAGGACGTGATCCAGGGAACGGTCGATCTGGTGATGACCCAGCGGCAGGCGGAGATGATGCAGAAGGCGCTGACGACCTTCTATGTGGACTTCAACAAGTTTGCCACCGAGGATCTGCCCAAGGTGTAAAGACAGGGATCAGGATTCAGGGCTCAAGGGTCAGGGGTCAGTCGCTGATTGCTGAGCGCGGGCAAAAGTTACTAACGCGGAGGGTTCGAGAGAAGAGGTCATTGCTCAGAGGTTTTTTCTGATCCCTGACCCCCGATCCCTGGGCCCTGAAAGGGAAAACGATGATTCGGGCACTCTACACAGCAGCCAGCGGCATGAGCGCGCAGGAGTTGAATCTGGACACGATTGCCAACAACCTGGCCAACTCGGCCACGACCGGCTTTCGCCAGTTGCGCCTTGAGTTTCAGGACATGGTTTACCAGAACCTGGTGACGCCGGGCGCGGCCGAGAGCCAGACGACGGTTTCCGGCGGCCTGCAGATCGGCCTCGGCACCAAGTCGGCGGCCACCGAGGTCATCAACACCCAGGGCTCGCTCAACGAGACCGACAACCCGCTCGACCTGGCCATCGAGGGGCAGGGATTCTTCCAGGTCCAGCAGCCCAACGGCACCATCGCCTACACGCGCTCGGGCCAGTTCCAGTTAAACAACGAGGGACAGCTCGTGACCGAGGAGGGCGATCCGATTATTCCGTCGATCACCATTCCGCCGACGGCCACGGCGGTGACGGTTACCCAGTACGGCGTGGTGAACGCGACCCTGCCGGGGCAGACGAACCCCTCGCAGCTCGGGCAGATTCAACTGGCGACCTTCGCCAATCCGGGGGGGCTTGAAAACATGGGCGGCAACTATCTCCAGGCGACGCTCAGCTCCGGGGACCCGATCCTCGGCAATCCCGGCGGGCCGGAGGGCGTGGGCACGCTGCAGCAGGGGTATCTCGAAAACTCGAATGTGGACGTGGTGACCGAGTTTGTGCAGATGGTGCTGGCGCAGCGGGCCTACGAGTCGAACTCGAAGGTGATTACCGCGGCCAACGAGATGTACTCGCAGGTCAACAACATGACGCACTGAGTGAAAGAAAAGGATGAAGATTCTGCCCGCATTTCGAAGGATCGCGCCGGTGGCGCTCGCGGCGGCGGTTGCGCTCGCCTTGGCATCTCCGGCCCATGCCCGGCAATTCGCCGTGGGCGAGCTTGTGGACCCGGCGACCGGGGCGCGCTGGGTTCTCCTGCGCGATACGGAGCATCCGGAGGCGCCCGGCCGGTGGGTGCTGGCGCGGGCCGGGGAAGCGGACGCGGCCTTCGCCCGCTCCGAGCCTCCGGTCATCCACGCTGGAGACAAAATTCTGCTGGTCGAGCACACGGCGATTGCCGATGCGCGCCTGGCGGCCTTTGCGCTAACCTCGGCGGCAAAGGGTGACACGCTGCGGGCGCGCGTGGCCATCGGCGGCGGCGTGGTGACGGCGCGCGCCGCGGGCAAGGGGCTTGCCGAGCTTGATTCGCCGGAACCCGGTCCGGCGAAGGCCGGCTGGGAGAGCTTTCAACTGGAGGCGCGGCCATGAGCGCGCGATGGGCATTGCGGCCAAAGCTCCGGCCGAGGTCTTTGGCGGCGCTTCTCGTTTGCGCGGCGATCGGCGCCGCACCCGCCTTCGGGATGGGAAAGACGCAGGCGCCGAAGCCGGAAAAGGCGACGCCGCCCGAGGCCGCGCTCGAGGCCTACATCCAGCGGGTGCGCGCCGAGCACGCCGCGGAGACGCGCCAGCCGGGCTCGATCTGGGACCCGAACGGGCAGATGGTGCGGCTGGGAACGGACGTGAAGGCCTACCGCATCCACGATGTCGTCTCGATTGTGGTGGCCGAGAGCCTGACCGCCGAGACCGACGGCGGGGTGAAGAACTCGCGGGCATCGAGCGCGAGCTCCGGCCTGACGGCGCTCTTCGGGGCGCTCAAATCGAGCAACAACATGCAGAACCTGTTGGGCATGAGCGCGGCCTCGGGGCTGACGGCCTCGGGCGAGAGCACGACGGATTCAACCCTGGTGACGACCTTCGGCGCCGAGGTGGTGGATGTGCTGCCCAACGGAATGCTGGTGGTGCAGGCGACGCGGGAGCTGACCTTCTCGCAGCAGACGCAGTTGATCAAGCTGCGCGGGCTGGTGCGCCCGGAGGACGTGAGCGCGCAGAACGAGGTGCTCTCGACGGCGATGACCGATCTTGAGCTGGAGGTCACGGGCAAGGGCATCGTCAACGACACCACCTACCGGCAGAATCCGATCACGCGGTGGCTGGAGAAGTTTCTGGTGTTTTAAAGGCAGGGAACAGGGATCAGGGGACAGGGATCAGGAAGCAGGAGGGTGTGGCGGTGGCGCGAGCGGATGCCTGGATGCGGACGAACAGGGAAGGGCGAAGTATGCGGCGAAGTTTCGTTGTTGCTCTCTCGCTGTTTCTGATGGGGATGCCGGTGTGGGCCGACAACGCGTCCGAGAAGGCGCGCGTCAAGGACATCGCCTCGATCGAGGGCATCCGCGACAACCAGCTTGTGGGCTACGGCCTGGTGGTGGGGCTGCGCGGCACGGGCGATACGCAGGAGACGGTCTTTCCGCAGCAGACGCTGATCTCGGCGCTTGAAAAGATGGGCGTGACGGTGCCGCAGTCGGGCACCACGCTCTCGGCGCAGAATATGCAGATCCGCAACATGGCGGCGGTCTTTGTGGTGGCCACGCTGCCGCCCTTCAGCCGCGAGGGCTCGAAGATCGACGTCACCGTCTCGTCGGCCGGCGACGCGCGCTCGCTCGAAGGCGGCGTGCTGCTGATGACGCCGCTCTACGGGCCGGACGGGCAGATCTACGCGCAGGCGCAGGGGCCGCTGGTGCTGGGCGGCTACGCGGTTGCGGCGGCGGGCAACGTGAAGCAGATGAACTATCCCACCACGGGGCGGATTCCCTCGGGCGCGCTGGTGGAGCGGGCGGTGCCGTTCAATCTCGACCAGTTGAAGACCCTGGACGTGCTGCTGAACAACGCCGACTTTCATACCGCCGAGCAGATGGCCGAGGCGATCAACAAGGCGCTCGGCTCCGACCGCGCGCACGCGCTCGACAGCCGGCGGGTGGAGATTGTTCCGCATCCCGGCGAAGACCGCGCGGCGCTGCTGGACGCGATCGAGAGCGTGCGGGTGGATGTTTCGCCGCGGGCCAAGGTGGTGGTCAACGAGCGCACGGGGACGGTGGTCATCGGCGGCAGCGTGAGGCTGCAGCCGGTCTCGATCCTGCACGGGGGCCTGGCGATCTCGATTACATCGACGCCGATGGTCTCGCAGCCCAATGCCATGGGGCAGGGAACGACGCAGGTGGTGAACCAGACGACCGTGCAGGCGCAGGACCAGCCGGTGAACCGCATCGAGCTTAAGGAAGGCGCGACGGTCGAAGACCTGGTGCAGGAGCTGCAGAGCACGGGCGCGACGGCGCGCGACGTGATCTCGATCCTGCAGGCGATGAAGGAAGCCGGCGCGCTCGAAGCCGACCTGGAGGTGCTCTGATGCACACGCATCTGACGATGCCTGTCAACACTGCTTTGGGCGGCGCTGCTTTGCGGGGCGCTGCCGCATCGGCGGCGCAGCCCTCGCCCAAGCTGGTGCGCGCCGCGCACGAGTTTGAAGGCATGTTGATGAAGGAGCTGCTCAAGCCGCTGACCAGCGGCGCGGCGCCGGGCGATGACGACGACGGGGACGGAGACGGCGGCGCGCTGGGCTCGGCGGGCGCGCTCGGCGAGTTTGCCGCCGACTCGCTGGCGCAGGCGATCAGCCAGCAGGGCGGCTTCGGCATTGCGAACCAGCTCATCGCGCAGCTCTCCGAGCGCGAGGCAGCGGAAGTTGCCGGATCGGGAAATGCCGCCGAGCGGCGGCGCGAAATCGGGAAAGCGGCCGAACGCGGGAAGATCAAGCCGCTGAAATGACCTCAGTGATTAAGGCTGTGCGCCGATAGGGCAAGCGAAGGAGATGTTTCGATGGAGATCAGCAACACCGGCCTCAATGGAAATCTGACTGGGGCGAATGCCAGCCCGGCCTCGAATCCGGTCTCGAATGTGGCCTCAAGTCTGGGCTCGATTCTCAATGTCTCCGAGCCGGCCTCGGCTTCGGCTTACGGGCAGACGGAGAGCTCGGGTTCGGCCTCGGATTCCTCGTGGCTGGAGCCGGACTGGGCGACGCTGAGCACGGTGGGCAGCACCGTTGCGCAAACCGCGGCGCAGGCCGCCGACGGCACGGGCGTGCGCGAGGACAAGGTTGCGGCGGTGCGCACGGCGCTGGCCGCCGGCACGTACAGCGTTGCGCCTTCGGCGGTGGCGGGACGGGCCGTGGAGGCGATGCTGGGTGCGGCCTCTTAAGAAAACAACAGGGCGTTTTCGCCAGGGAAAGCAAAGGGGATTCATGACTGGAACAGAGACAGGCAAAGAGAAGCGGCAGGATGCCTCGCCGGGAAAGCCGGAGCTGCGGCAACTGGTGCGGGAGGCATCCGAGGCGCTGGCGCGGCTGGACGCCGGGCGGCTGGAGGAGCTGGCGCAGTGCTGCCGGGCGCTCAACCGGGAGATGAAGCCGCAGAAGGCGAAGGAACGGGACGGCGCGGCGCAGGAGCTGGCGCGGCAGGCCCGCGAGGCTGCCGGAGAGTTTGCGGTCTTTACGCGGGTGCTTGAGGCGACGCGGGCAAATCTGGAGGTATGGAAGCGGCTGCGCGGCCTCGATCGGGAGCAACTGGAGTATGGCAGAACGCAGGAGCCGGCGCGGAGCTGGGCGCGGCGGGAGGCGATGAATGGGAACCATTAGTACCGCATTCAGCATCATCACCGGGGCGCTCGACGCGGACCAGTCGGCGCTGAGCATTATTGCCGGCAACGTGGCCAACGCCAATACCACCGGCTACACGGAGGAGCAGGCGAACTTTGTCGAGAACACGCCGGTGACGATCAACGGTCTGAACTACGGCGACGGCGTGACGGAGACCGGCGCGACCACGATCATCGACAACGTTCTTGACGAGCGCATCGACCAGCAGCAGCAGCTTGAATCGGCCTCTTCGACGCGGCTTACCGCGCTCGATAACATCCAGGACCTGTTTACGCCGGATTCGGGCACATCGAGCTCGGAGTCCGGGGATATCGGCAGCGACATTACAAACTTTTATGACTCGTTTTCCTCGCTCGAATCCGATCCGACGAGCGATTCGCTGCGCCAGGAGGTGCTTACCACGGCGCAGACGCTTTCCTCGGATATTTCAAGCGCGGCGAGCAGCCTCGACCAGCAGCAGCAGTCGCTCGACCAGGAGGCGGTTTCAACCGTCAGCCAGGTGAACGCGCTCACCACCTCGATTGCGCAACTGAACCAGCAGATTACCTCCGCATCGCCGGGCGACGATACGGACACGCTCGAAGACCAGATGCAGCAGGATTTGAGCCAGCTCTCGCAACTGGTGGGCATCAACCAGATCAGCACGCAGGACAACGGCCTGACGATCACCACCACCTCGGGGCAGGTGCTG
>JASHPD010000091.1 GCA_030038315.1 Acidobacteriaceae bacterium | reverse complement strand
AATCTCCGGGCTTTAGGCAGTGTCTGGCCCCTGAGGGAAGGCCCTACAAGACTGAAGAGCTGCCATTATTTCACCGGCGCAGCATAGAGAGTCGCATCGCCGCCGATGGTCGAATCAATAAGCGGCTGCGTAAGCAGCGTGTTCCACGGCTTGCCGGGATGCCGCGCCGCCCAGAACTCCAGCCAAGCCGGCGGCTTTTTGCCGGAGAAGATCGAAAAAGTCTGCGCCTCCGAAGCGTACTGCTTCATCAGGTCGAGATTCGCCGAAGCCCGCACCAGAAAATCCACCGCATCCGCAATCGTATGCCCGTTCGCGCGCACGCTATAAAGGTCCGTGCCCTGCCGTGAGGCAAGCTCGGCGATCATCACCAGCGGCGTGAGCGCGAAGCTCTGATAGTGCAGCGCGTTTTCATGGCGCGCCATCTCAAGCGGCAGCGAGCCGTCCGGATTCATCTGCCCGATCGCGCGCACATACTGCTCCAGCGCGCGATGATAGAGCTTGTTGTCATTCGTTAGGATGCCGACCGAAGCAGCGCAAAGCGCGCGCCAGTAAGCATGGTTGTTCTCTCGCGCGTGATCGTCCGGATGCGGGTCCTGATCGAACATATACTCCGTCACATCGTGCATCCACTTGAGAATCTCTTTGCGCTGCTCAGCGGGAATGGCAGAATCCGATTGCACGACAGAAAATCCAAGCGAGATGGAACTGAGCGTCCACTCCACCTGGTACCACGCCTGCGGGCTCTCGCGATAGCTGTAATCGAGCAGCGCCCTGGCCGCGGCCCAGCGCGCCAAAAGGTTCGCCACACAGACAGCCTCGGCATGATCGCCCGTAGCTACATAACGGTTGGCGCCATCCGTCACCGCATCCTGAAATTTCCGGTAAGGAATGGTAGCCTTCGCCTCTTCAGGATTCGTCGGCCCATTGCTCGCATGGAGGTAGTGATGCGGAATCACCATGCGCCCCGTCGGCGGCACAGGCTGCTCGGAGTCGATGCAACCGTGCTTGATCTTCAGCGCAGCAAGCACGCGCGGATCGGTAGCGGAAGCAAGCTCAGCGCGGCGCGCAGCCACATCAAAAAACGATGCAGAGGGATCGGTAATCCGCGCCTTGTCGACAGGACTCTTTTCCGCAAAGCCAGTAAGGCCCAGCACCAGAAAAACCAACGGAAAAAGAAAGAAAATTCGGCTGCGTTTCATGCGCTTCGACAAGACCTCGCTCTACGCGAATCCATCCTACAGCACAGAACGCAGAAAGGAAGACGCAGCCCGGATTTTTGCGTGAAGTCCGGGCTGCGATTTTTATTGCAGCAGCGTCCCCTGCTCGTCTTCCTTGCCGTTTGCTTCCTCCGGAGGAATGACGACAGCCGCGGCCACCTTGTCATCAGCATCCATGTTCAGCAGCCGCACGCCCTGCGTGGCGCGGCCCGCGGCGCGCACCTGTTTGGTATCAATGCGGATGATCTTGCCGAACTGGCTGATCACCATCAGCTCGCTCGAATCATCCACCAGTTGAATCGTATTCACCTTGCCGATGCGATCGGTGACTGCCATGTTCTTCACGCCCTTCCCGCCGCGTGACTGCAAACGATACTCGTCCACATCCGTGCGCTTGCCGAACCCGTTCTCTGTCACTGACAGAATGCGATAAGCGCCGGGCTCGTGCTCCTTGGGCGTAACGGCCACGCCCACAACGTAGTCGTTCTTGCCAAGTTCGATGCCGCGCACACCGTAGGCCGGACGGCCCATCGAGCGCACATCGGCCTCGTCAAAGCGGATGCCCATGCCCAGATGCGTGGCAAGGAAGATAATCTGCGATCCGTCCGTTACGCGCGCAGCCACAAGCTCGTCTTCCTTGTCGATGCCGATGGCGATGATACCGCGCGACATGACATTCGAAAAATCCTTGAGCGGAGTCTTCTTCACTGTGCCGTTGCGCGTGGCGAAGAAGATGAACTTGCCGTCCTCTTCGAGATCGCGCACCGGAAGAATCGCGCGCACGTTCTCGCCCGGCTGCAGGCTCAGCAGACTGGCAATGCTCTTGCCCTTGCCTGCTGCGCCTACGTCAGGAATCTCGTAGACCTTGAGCCAGTAGACACGGCCTGTGTTGGTAAAGCAGAGCAGATAAGCGTGCGTCGAATCGACAATCAACTGCGCGACGAAATCTTCCTCGCGCGTCTTCATGCCCATGCGGCCCTGACCGCCGCGCCGCTGCTGGCGATACGTGCTGATCGGCGTGCGCTTCAAGTACCCTTGATGGCTCACCGTCACCGCAACCTGTTCATCGGCGATCAAATCTTCCAACTGAAGCTCAGCCGACTCATCGACGATCTGTGTCCTGCGCTCGTCGCCGTACTTGTTGCGAACCTCTTCCAGCTCCTTAATGATTACCGAGCGCAGCTTCTTTTCGCTCGCAAGAATCGACTCATACTCCGCAATCTTCTTGCGAATCTCGGCGAGTTCGTTCAGGATCTCATCCACCGAAAGCTGCGTGAGGCGGTAGAGCTGCAATTCGAGAATCGCGTCCACCTGCTGCAGCGTCAGGCCTTTTTCCTCGTGCGGCAACAGCTCGCGGTCGAGCTTGATGACAATATCCTTGCCCTTGCCCCACGCAAACAAATTCTCGCGAGCCTCAGCGCGCGAGCCCGATGCGCGGATGATCCTGATGACCGCATCGAGATTATCGAGCGCAATCTTGTAGCCTTCCAAAATGTGCTCGCGCTCGCGCGCCTTGCGCAGCAGATAGACCGTGCGCCGCTGCACCACATCCACGCGATGCTCGATGAACGCGCGAATCGCCTGGTCAAGCCCAAGCTCGCGTGGCTGGCCGTGCAGCACGGCCAGGAAGATCATTGAGAAGCTCTCCTGCATCTGCGTGTGCTTGTAGAGCTGGTTCAGCACAATCTCCGGCTGCGAGCCGCGCTTGAGCTCGATGACAATGCGCATACCATCACGGTCGCTCTCGTCGCGCACGTCGCCGATATCGTCAATGATCTTTTCGTTGGCCAACTCGGCAATGCGCTCAATGAGCTTCGACTTGTTCACCTGATACGGAATCTCGGTGACAATGATCGCCTGCTTTTCTTTGGTCAGGTTTTCCGTGGCTACGCGGGCGCGCATCATGAAGCGACCACGGCCTGCTTTATAAGCCTGCGCAATGCCGCCTTTGCCGTAGACAAATCCGCCCGTCGGGAAATCTGGCCCTTGCACATACTTCAACACTTCCGCGAGGCCGGCATTGGGATCTTTCACCAGCTCGATCGTCGCGTTGATAATCTCGGTCAAATTGTGCGGCGGAATATTCGTCGCCATGCCGACCGCAATTCCGTTCGAACCATTCACAATCAGGTTCGGAATCCGCGTCGGCAGCACCGAAGGCTCCTGCGTGGACTCATCGTAATTCGGCGTAAAGTCCACCGTCTCCATCTCGATGTCCGCCATTAACTCGCCCGTAATGCGCTCCATGCGGCACTCGGTGTAACGCATCGCCGCCGGCGGGTCGCCGTCCACGGAGCCGAAGTTGCCCTGCCCATCCACCAGCGGATAGCGCAGCGAAAACGGCTGCGCCATGCGCACCAGCGTGTCGTAGATGGCCGAGTCGCCGTGCGGGTGATACACGCCCATCGTCTGGCCCACCACCTTGGCGCACTTGGTGTACTTCTTGTTGTGTTCCAGGCCCATCTCGCTCATCGTGTAAAGCACGCGGCGATGCACGGGCTTCAGCCCGTCGCGGGCATCCGGAAGCGCGCGCCCGATGATCACCGACATCGAGTAGTCGAGATACGAGCGCCGCATCTCTTCTTCAATGTTGATCGGAATGTGGCTGGGATTGGAGCCACCGCCGGGCGGTGTGCCTCCATCGAGGGGGAGCTGGGGGTTCTGATCGTCTGCCATAGGGTCTTTTCGTGCCTGGCGCAATCGCGGCAAAAAGAAGCCGAAACCTTGCTGGCGTACCTCTTTATTTTACGGTCTGGAGGGTGCTTCCCGCAAGGCAAAGATTGACAAATAACCCTTTATTTTTCTTTATTTTGGATGACAGAAAAGCTACCCCTGCGCACCGCTTTCGCAGCCTGCCTCCGATGAGCCGGCTCTAGATCAATCCCGGCAGGCTCAACAGGCAGAAGATCGCCTGCAAAACCGCAATCGCTCCGCCCGCAGTAAGTGCCAGTTTGTGCCGCGGCCCCTCATAGGCATCGGCAAAGACGCCGCCTATGAAGGTGAGCAGAAACGGCACTGCCCACAGCCATGGTGCGCCGTGCGCGCCGGTCATAATCAGCACAAATAAAACCAAAGCACAAAACAGCGGAGTGGTATTGCCGAAGTAGCGTGCGCGGCGCAGCGCCAAGTAGAGCAGCGCCGAAGCAGCGGCTGCAATCGTAATACCCGCATTGCTGAAGGTCGAAAAGAAGCGCTTGATCGGATCGAGCGAAACCCACAAAAAGCCCGATGCCGAACGGAAAACGTAGCTGAAAGCATCCGGCGAAAACCCGTAGCACGCAAAGAGCAGCAGAAACGCGCCCGCAACAGCCAGCAGCACCACCGGCAGCGCCTGGCTCCTGCGCCCCTCGGCAATCCACAGCATCAGCGCCAACCCCAGCAGCGCCACCACCGGCAGCGAAGCAATATGCGCCGCCGCCGTAATGCCAAAGAGAACCGTAAGCAGCACAATCCGTGGCCGCCACTTTTTGCGCGGCCCCTGCATGGCGTGCGCCACGCCGATGCACGTATAAACGCCGCCATAAACAGCCAGCGCCGCAAAAATCTCCGGCCCCGGCGTAATGCTCGCGTGGATGATCTCCGGCGAAAAACAATAAAGCGCCAGCGCCGTGTAACCGCCCCAGTTTCCGTAAAGCCGCCGCGTAACCCACCACAGCGCACCGCCCAGCACCGCGCCCGCAAAGAGAAACGGCAGCCGCAGCAGCAACATCACATGCGGCAACTGATGGCGCAGCTCCCACGTGCTCAACCGCGCACCCGTCGTCTGCACCACGCGATCTTCCGGCGCACGAAAGTGATCCAGCCCGCGCTCCAGCAGCAGATTCAGCGTAAGCGGCAGCCCCGCCGCGCGATACGCCAGAACCCCATCGCGAATGTTCCCGCAACTCGTGTAGTAGCCCGCCAGCGGCGAAGGGCTCTCCCACATCTCGCGTCCGCAGCGTGCGTAATCGTAGTCGCGGTCGGTAAGCGTCTGCCTGTTCATCAACCAGAACCCCTGCGCCAGAAAGAGCGCGAGCATCCCGGCGGCGATGCGCTGAGGCAGATTGAACCGGAAGCGGCGAAGGCGGGCGAACGGACGAGTCATCACAGAATAGAGCGCTGAATTTAAGTCTAAATGCTCAATCCACCTCGGTCCGATAACCCCATATAGCTATGAAGCGCGTTGCCTACGGCTGTTTTTTGCGAGCAAGATACAAAATGCAATACAGCCGATACCGATGGTCATAAAAACCATTACCGTAAAGTCTCTTCTGCTGCTGTCAGAGAAATCGTCAAGTGAATTTGTCGTTGGATTCTGAGGATCAAAGTAAACCTGTACCCGCTCCCCGATATTTACTCGCTCAGAAGGCGCTGAACTCATCCCGTTGTATTGTTTTCCCCGCACTTGAAACGCGTATCGGCATTGATTGTGATTGGAAGGTTCATAAGCAGTCACAACACCGCCGGTGAGTTGCTGGCGTTTCCCAACCACCTGTTTCTGCAAAAATTGTGGCAGTAGAAACAGGACGCCGATTATCCACGGAATTGTGACAAACATGAAATTCCACGACCGCCAATCGTGCTTGGACCGTGGAGCAAAGAACCATTGGATGAAGTTCACAAAACTATTCTCCGACATAAAAGTCTCTTCACAGAACTTCTTTTTACGTCTTCGGAGATTACAAGTCTCTTTGCCCGTCTGGGCTGCAACCGCTAAACTTGCCGAAAGAGATGGCCATAGCCCGCGACAACTCACCCGAACGCCTGGTCAGCGCCTCGCGCGCCGACGAAGAGCAGAACTTCGAGCTGAAGCTGCGCCCGCGCCGCCTCGGCGAGTTCATCGGCCAGTCGAAAGCGAAAGAACAGCTAGCCATCGCGCTCGAAGCCGCAAAATCGCGCGGCGAAGCCCTCGATCACGTCCTGCTCTTTGGCCCTCCGGGACTCGGCAAAACCACGCTCGCGACGATCATCGCCAACGAGCTAGACGTAGGCTTCCAGCAAACTTCCGGCCCCGCGCTCCAAATCCAGGGCGACCTGACTGCCATCCTCACCAATCTGCGCGAAAAGCAAGTCCTGTTCCTCGACGAAATCCACCGTCTCCAGCCCGTGCTCGAAGAAAAGCTCTACACCGCGCTTGAGGATTACAAACTCGACATCATCATCGGCCAGGGCCCTGCGGCGCGCACGCACGTCATGGAGATTCGCCCCTTCACCTTCGTCGGCGCAACCACGCGCCCCGGCCTGCTCTCGTCGCCGCTGCGCTCGCGCTTCGGCATCCTGCTGCGCCTTGAGTTCTACACCGAAGACGAGCTGCGTATCATCGTCGAGCGCTCCGCGGAAGTCCTCGGCGTGCCCATCGACACCGACGGCGCAAGCGAAATCGCACTACGCTCCCGCGGCACACCGCGCATCGCCAACCGTCTCCTGCGCCGCGTACGCGATTACGCACAGGTGCGCGGCACCGGAGTCATCGACCGCCCCACCGCACACGCCGCACTCACCATGCTCGAAGTGGACGCGCACGGCTTCGACGAGATCGACCGCAAGCTCCTGCTCACCATCATGCAGAAGTACGACGGCGGCCCCGTCGGCCTCGGTACATTGGCCGCCACGCTCGCTGAAGAAGAAGACGCGCTCGAAGAAGTCTACGAACCGTTCTTAATTCAAATCGGTTTTCTCGACCGCACGCCGCGCGGACGCGTGGCCACGCGTCTGGCCTACGAGCACTTTGGCCTCACCATGCCCGGCAAGCAGCCGGGGCTCTTCTAACCGTTCGATCCAACGCACCCTACTAGGAGAATCCGCATGGCACGCACCGAATCCACCATGCTCGCACTCGGCACTCCAGCGCCCGACTTCGCGCTCACCGATGTCGTCACCGGAAAGACCGTTCACCGCGACGACTTCAAAGGCAGCAACGCGCTGCTCGTGCTCTTCATCTGCGCCCACTGCCCGTTTGTTAAGCACGTCGAAAAAGAACTAGCGCAATTTGCTCGCGACTACGCCAACAAGCCGCTAGCCATCGTCGGCATCAGCAGCAACGACGCCGGCAATTACCCCGCCGACAATCCCGCCGGCCTCAAGCAGCAAGCCGAAACCGTCGGTTTCACTTTCCCTTATCTCTACGATGAAACGCAGGCCGTAGCAAAAGCCTACGACGCCGTCTGCACGCCCGACATCTTCCTCTTCGACAAAAACCGGAAGCTCGTCTACCGCGGCCAGTTCGATGCAAGCCGCCCCGACAGCGGCATCCCCGTCACCGGCGCCGATCTTCGCGCCGCCGTCGATGCGGTTCTCGCCGGCAAGCCTGCGCCCGCCGACCAGAAGCCATCCATCGGCTGCAACATCAAGTGGAAAGCGTAAAGAGAAAGCGGGACCGGCACAATCGCCAGTCCCGCTAACTCGCTCCAAGCCGCGCTGCGGCTGCTGACTTGCTAAAGCCCCAACCCCTTCAAATAAGCCCGGAACTTATCCCCAAACTCCGGCCGCTTGAGCGCAAACTCCACCGTAGCCTGCAACATCCCAAACTTATCGCCCGCATCAAAGCGTTTACCCTCGAAGGTAAATCCAAAAACCTTCTCGCGCTCCAACAGCGCCAGAATGCCGTCGGTCAACTGAATCTCGCCACCCGCACCCGGCGTCGTCTTCTCCAGCGTTTCAAAAACGCGCGGCGTAAGAATATAGCGCCCAATAATCGCCTGCTTAGACGGCGCAACCTCCAGCTTCGGCTTCTCCACCATCCCCGTGCAGTTGTAAATGCGCGGATTCTTCGCATCCTGCGAGCCCGCCAGCACGCCATACGCACTGATCGCCGGCCCCTCAATCGTCATCGTCGCCAGCACCGAGCCGCCGCGCTCCTCATACACGTCGATCATTTGCTTGATGCACGGCACAGGTGCGTCAATCACGTCATCCGGCAACAGCACTGCAAACGGCTCATCACCCACAAGCTGCTTGGCGCAGAGTACGGCATGGCCCAAACCGAGCGGCTCCTTCTGCCGCACATAACTCACGCGCGCCAGCGAAGAAATCTTGCGCGAAAGCTCCAGAAGTTCCTTCTTGCCTTTCTTTTCGAGCGTCGCGTCCAGCTCGTAGCTGATGTCGAAGTGGTCTTCCATAGCGCCCTTGCCGCGCCCGGTGATGAAGATAATGTGCTCGATGCCGGAAGCAAGCGCCTCTTCCACGCCGTATTGAATGATGGGCTTATCCACCAGAGGCAGCATCTCTTTGGGAACCACTTTTGTCGCCGGCAAAAACCGCGTGCCAAGACCACCCGCAGGAAAAACAGCCGTCCGAACTCGCTTGCTCATACCCGTCCTCTTTTCTCTATGTATGACGCCATCTTTTCAGGCGAGGTTGTGTAATGCCTGCTCATTATTGCAGGCGCACAGCAAAATCCGGAACAAACAGCTTTTGAATTTTTGAATGAATTGCTAAGCATGAACCGGCTCACGCTCCAACTGGCTCAGTAGGTCGCGAATCTCCAGCAAAACCTCATCCGGCCTGCTCGCCGCCAGCGGAAACTTCAGTACGCCCTGCGGCGTGAACTGTGCGCCGCGCTTCGCGTTGCGCCCCACAAGCCGCATTAGGTTCTGAGGATCAATCGCCGCATTCTCCGTAAACCGAATCTGCAGCTCCGCGCGCTTGCGGTCGATCTGTGCCACACCAATACGCCCGCATTCGAGCCGTAGCGAAGCAGCTTCCAGCAGATAAACTGCAGCATCCGGCGGTGGGCCATAGCGGTCTTCCATCTCCGCGCGCAACTCGGCAATCGTCGTATCGCTCTGCGCCCCTGCAATCTTCTTATAAAGCCGCAGCCGCTGATTCTCCTCGCTCACATAGCTCTCATCAATGCGCAGTGCAATGCCGAGATTGAGCTGAGTCGCCGGTTTCTCCTCAACGCCCTCGCCCTTCATCTCCTTCACGGCCTGCTCCAGCATCGAGGTGTAAAGCTCAAAGCCCACGGCCTCAATATGCCCGCTCTGCTCGCCGCCCAGCATGTTGCCCGCGCCGCGCAACTCCAAATCCAGGGCCGCAATCTTGAATCCAGCGCCAAGATCGCTGAACTCCTTCAACGCAGCAAGCCGCCGCCGCGCAATCTCGCTCAATTCCTTCTCATTCGGAATCATCAAATACGCATAAGCACGCCGATTCGACCGCCCCACGCGCCCTCGCAACTGGTAAAGCTCGCTCAACCCATGCCGGTCCGCGCGATTAATCAGAATCGTATTCGCAAGCGGAATGTCGAGCCCGTTCTCAATAATCGTCGTCGCCACTAGCACATCGTACTCGTGATGCATAAAGGCCAGCATCACTTTCTCAAGCTCGCCCTCGCTCATCTGCCCGTGGCCCACAGTCACACGAGCCGCCGGAACAAGCTCCTGAATCCGCGCCGCAATTTCGTAGATCGACTCCACGCGATTGTGCACAAAGTACGCCTGCCCGCCGCGCTCCAGCTCCAGCTCAATCGCCGAGCGCACCAGCTTCTCATCGAACTTCGCCACGACAGTCTGAATCGCCATGCGATCCTTCGGCGGCGTTTCAATCACAGACATGTCACGCAACCCAACCAGCGACATATGCAGCGTACGCGGAATCGGCGTAGCACTCATCGCCAGCACGTCAATCTCTTTCTTGAGTTGCTTCAGCCGCTCCTTGTGCCGCACGCCAAAGCGTTGCTCCTCGTCCACAATCAGCAGCCCAATATCCTGGAATTTAATGTCCTTGGAAAGCAGTCGGTGCGTACCTATCAGGACATCGATCTTGCCCGTCTCCACCTGATCGACAATGAGCTTCTGCTCCTTCAGCGTGCGAAAGCGCGACATCATCTCAACCTTGATGGGAAACTGCGCAAAGCGCCGTTTGAAGGTCTCATAGTGCTGAAAGCTCAATACTGTCGTCGGCGTCAGCACGGCCACCTGCTTGCCATCCTGCACAGCCTTGAAGGCCGCGCGCATTGCAACCTCAGTCTTGCCATATCCCACATCGCCGCAAAGCAGCCGGTCCATCGGCGTTGTCGATTCCATGTCCTGCTTAATAGCGGCAATCGCCGAAAGCTGGTCGTCCGTCTCCGTGTAATCGAAGCTGTCTTCAAACTCCTTCTGGAATTCGTTATCCGGCGAGAACGAAGTGCCCTTAGCCTCGTGCCGCTCCGCATAAAGCTTGAGCAGTTCATCGGCCATATCCTGCATGGCCTTGCGCACGCGCGCCTTGGTCTTGGCCCACTGCTGCGATCCCAGCTTGTTCAATACCGGCGCAGGCCCGGCATCCGTCGAGCGATACTTCTGAATCAGGTCGAGCCGCGTCAACGGCACATAGAGCTTCGCGCCTTCGGCGAATTCCAGAATCATGAACTCGACCGAAAGCCCGTCCTGCACGATCTCCTTCAAGCCCTGGTACTGCGCAATCCCGTGCTCCACATGCACGACATAATCGCCTATCGCCAGATCGCGAAAATCCGAGATAAAGGCCGCGGTCTTCGATTTTTTCGGCTCAATGCGCGCCGTCACATCCGCTTCGTCGTTGAGATCGTTCGCGCCAAAGAGAATCAGATTTGCATCCGGCAGGCTCACGCCCGAAGCAATCGGCGAGCGCACAATCACCGGCACGCGCGGATCGTCGGCTAGGTAGCTTGCTTCTTCGAGCGCCGTCTCGCCGCCCGCATGAACCATCCTGCTGCCCAGCCGATACGGCACCTGATACTCGCGCAACACCGTAGCCATGCGCTCCACGTCACCCTGGTGCGCAGCGGCAATCACAATGCGCGTCTCAATCTCGATGAGCTTGCGCAACTGCTCCGTCAGCGCCGGAATCGATCCATGAAAACGCAGCGTGGGTCGCGAATTCATCTCGATCTCGCCCAGCGTCGTGTCCTCGTCGATCACATCCACCGCGCCAAGCTGATCGATATCCAACCCAAAATGCGCTTCGAGCAGCCCCTCTAAAATCTCCGGCCGAATAAAAATATCCTCCGGCCGAATCAGGCTCCCGATCCCCGAGCGATCATGCCGCTGTTCCACTTTTTCCCACCAGCGGTCAATCTGGTTGCGCACCATCCCCGGCTCATCCACAAAGAGCACGCACTTCGGCGCGAGCTTCAGCAGATGATTCTCCGCGCCAGCCACAGGCGCAAAAAACTCCCACCCAGGAAAGACGCTCACACCACCAGCCGCAGCAGACTCAATCGCAAACTCCTCGCTGTCTTCGTCCTCAGCAGCAACGCGCTGCTTGCTCAACCGCGCATGAACCGCGGCCAGCAGCCGCTCCGTCACCGGCGTCTCCGTCAACGGCAGCAGCAGCGCCTCATCCAGCCCCGACTGCGACCGCTGCGTCTCCGGGTCGAATTTGCGAATCGTCTCAATCTCATCGCCGAAAAACTCCACGCGCACCGGCCGGTCCATCTCCGGTGAATACACATCGAGAATCCCGCCACGCCGCGTAAACTGTCCCGGCATCTCCACCAGGTCCATCTGCGTGTAGCCCACGCTAGCCAGGTGCGCCGTCAGCGTCTCGACATCTATCTCTTCGCCGCGCCGCAGCGTCACCGCAAGGCTCGCATAATAATCGCGGTCAAAGAGCCGCAGTGCCGCAGCCTCCACCGGCGCAATCAAAATTGAAACCGCGCCCGTAGCCAGCTTCCACAGCGCCGCAGCGCGCTGCTCCTGTACATCTGGATGCGGCGAGAGATTCTCAAACGGCAGCACATCATGCGCAGGCAGCCGCGCCACGCGCTTCGGATCGATAGCGCCCATCAGCTCGCAGCCAGCCTTCAACAGCGGCTCCAGCGCTTCAGCAGCCTTGTTGTCCGGAACCAGCACAATCGCAGGCCGCTGCGCAGCCCTGGCCATCAGTGGAAGGTAAAGCGCACGCGCTGTCGAGGTAAGTCCGGACACACGTCGACGCCCCGCGCCAAGGCTCAGGTGCCTTTGCACGCGCTCGAACGCGGACGAGTGCTCCAGGTCCGCAAAGATCTCGCGGACAAACGGGAGAATCATGCTCTCTCAGTTTATCAATGGAAAGCCAAACGCTAATGCGGCCGTCCCGGCAGCACAAAATGCTCCTCACAGCGCGGCTCGTAACCATCTCCAGCCAAGATCACCGGACTGTCGTACGGAGCGGGCTTGCCGTCAATCAGCCGCTGTGGATAAAGCGCCTTAGCCCCGCAATGGCAATACGCAACCATCTCCGTAATGTTGCCCGCCGAGGTCCGAACCAGCCACGAGAGCGCCAGCATCTCCCCAAACGGAAGCCCGCGAAAATCCAGCTCCAGCCCCGAGACCATCACGTCGTAGCCTTTTTCGAGCAGTCGCTTGGTGAAGAGAAACAGCTCCTGCACAAACTGCCCTTCGTCGATGGCAATACAATCGACCTTCTGCCCAATTTTGCTCTCGGTTCCGGCAATGATCTCCAGCGCAGCCCACGGATCAGCCGCCGGAAACTCCGCCGCCTCCATGCGCGAGCAGCCGTTCCTATTGCGGCTCTCCACAACGCCGGAAGCGGCCTTGGTGTCCGAACTGGGCTTGAGAACCATAACGTGCTGCTGCGCATACTGCCGCCGAATCTCGACGCGCCGCAGCAGCTCGGCGCGACTTATACCGTAACGGTACATAGTTCATGAGTGAATGTCCGGAAGGTATAGTTAATAAAGGACTTTACCGTCAGGTAATTACAATGTATAAATACATCGCAATGCATCGTAACTTCTGAGCGCCGACGACAACGTCGGCGCTTTTCTTGTGGGTATCAGGATTAAACGGTAGACAGACGCTTTAACCGAACACCAGGATAGCTCTTTCTGCTACTCCACGGTCCTCTTGCGGATTACGATGCAAAACGGCTACCGGTTATGGAACAAATGAAGCCGCCCGACATTGAACGTTTCCAGAGCATTGAGACGACCGTTCCAACTACCGAGGAGTTGGTAGTCATCGAGCAGGTAGGCCCAAATGGACCTGCACTCGCAACTCGCGGCTTAGAGAAATGCCAGAGGAATAGGATTTCTCTTTTCTTCCCCTTCCCGTTCTTCCAGCGCCGCAGATCGACATAAAGTGAATTATGCGTGATTTACACGATATTTGACGTACTATTTCGTCAAGAGGTGCTTATGGCAACCGTCTCCGCTCACAAACCGAATCTCACCGCGCACCGCGAATCGCTCCGTTTGCCTATCAGTGAGATCACCAGCAGGCTAGTGAACCTCATTGGACGCAAGCTCACCGCCTACGTTGGAGGCGTGCGAGATGTTCGTGCGGTTGACCGGTGGATGGCAGGTCGTGAGCTCTATGGTCAGGCCGAGCCGCGGTTACGGTTCGCGTACCAAGTGGTCAGGATGCTCTCTGAGCGTGAAGAGCCGAAAGTCATCCAGGCATGGTTGATCGGCCTCAATCCCGAGCTTGGTGACCGTGTTCCACTTCGCCTGATGAGGGAAGGCAACATTGAAGTAATCGCTCCTGAAGTAATGGGAGCTGCAAGAGCCTTTCTTATCGGCGGATAACTACTGGCCGCTTTTGTTCCGCAACGCTTGGCTCTTTTTATTCCATAAGTCGTGGCCGGATTTAACGTATTCAGCACCTCTTGCCCCCCTTCCAATCAGGGGCAGGATTGCTCAGTGTTGTTTCAGTTGTTTCATCGTATTGGGGACCAGGTTCGCTAGACCTGCGCGGGGTGCCGGTCGCGCCCAGCACCTTGCGGATTGCGTGAGCAAAACGCACATCGAACACTAATGATGTGTGAGGCATCTTGCGGCGAGCGTGGCGGCCAGCACAAACTGCTGGGGTCAAGCCCGGTTTCCCGATCGAAGGTTCCGCTGTAGAGCCGTTGGGCGAAGTTTTGGAACAGTAAATAGCTGTTGCCCTCGGCGGGATTGGCTTGGAAATATTCGAGGAACAGCCGCATTGAACGTATCAG
>JASHPD010000090.1 GCA_030038315.1 Acidobacteriaceae bacterium | reverse complement strand
CGCGGCTGCTCGAAGGCGGCAAGCTGGCATTGCTGGGTTGCACGGTGACGCCGGGGTTTGAGTTTGCCGACTACACGAGCGGGAGCTATGCTGAGTTGGCCGAAAAATGGCCCGCGCAGTCGGAACGGATTCAGGCGCTGACGCGTGAATAAGCGCCGCGCGCGAAGTTGAAGTTCATCTTGAGGGATTGGCGCGATAGACCGGGAACGATTTGGCTTCACAAGATTCAAGGAGCGGAGATCATGCAGGACAATCGCAAGTTTGCCTCTCTCGCTGTCATGGCGCTGGCTGCCGCGCTTACTTTGAGCGGCTGCAAGAAAACCACTCCCCCGCCAACGCCGACAAGCTCGCAGCAGCCAGCGGCGCAACCCCCTGCTTCGGCAAGCCAGCCGGCGGAACAGCCTGCTTCCAGCACGGCATCTGCGGCTCAGTCTGCTTCCCAGCCGTCTTCGGCGCCTGCGGAGACTCCCGCATCGCCCCAACAATCGGCCGCGGTGGCATCTCAACCGCCGCAGCCGCCTACGGCAGTAACGCTGCCTGCCGGGACGCTGATCCGCGTGCGGCTGGACCAGGATCTGGGCTCGAAGATCAGCCAGACAGGACAGACCTTCCGCGCGACGGTGGCCAGGGCCGTGGTGGTAAACGGACAGACACTGATTCCGATTCACGCGCGGGCGGATGGCGTGGTGACGGACGCCGAGCCGCTGGGCAAGATCAAAGGTGAGGCGAGGCTGGCGATTACTTTGCAGCGGGTTCATACGCCGTCGGGCAGCTATCCGGTGGCGACCAGCTCCATAGCGCGCGTTGAGCAGGGCAAGGGCAAGCGCACGGCGGCGCAGGGTTGGGAGCGATTCTGGGTGGAGTTGCCGGCGGCGGCAAGGGCGCGCTGATTGGCGGGCTGGTGGGCGGCGGCGCGGGAACAGCCGGCTCGGCGTTCACCGGCAATAAGCAGATTGTGCTGCCCGTCGAGACGCTGCTGACCTTCCGGCTGCGGAAGCCGGTGCAGATCACAACGCAGCCATAACAAAGAGGCCAGGAGTCAGGGATCGGAAAGAGTGCGCTCCGCGTTTGCGGGGAACGCTTTTCCTTGTTTAGCGGCGGTCGCGGAAGAAGGCGCGCAGAAGTTCGGCGGATTCTTCTGAGCCAATTCCCTGCTCGATCCGCATCTGGTGGTTGAGTCTGGGATGGTTCAAGACGTCGAGAACGGAGCCTGCCGCGCCGGCTTTGGGATCGGCGGCGGCGAAGACAAGACGGTCGATGCGGGCGTGGATCATGGCTCCGGCGCACATGGCGCAGGGCTCAAGCGTGGAGTAAAGCGTGCAGCCGACGAGGCGGTAGTTGCCGAGGGCTTGCGCGGCGGCGCGGAGGGCTACGATCTCCGCGTGGGCGGTGGGGTCGTTGTCGCGCAGAATGCGGTTTTGCGCACGGGCGAGGATGGCGCCTTCATGCACGAGGACCGCGCCGATAGGGACTTCGCCGGCCTCCGCGGCGGCTCGTGCTTCGGCGAGCGCGGCTTCTATGGCTTCGTGGTCGGTCATACTGCTTTGGATGGTATCGCGGCGGGTTGCTGCTGGGTCATGCAGTGCAGCGTGCCAAGCCCCCAGACCAGGTCGACGGCATGGATGCCGATGACTTCGCGGTCGGGGAAAACTTTGGCGAGGATGTTGAGCGCGATGCGGTCGTTGGGATCGTGAAAAGTGGGTACGAGCACTGCGCCGTTGGCGATGTAGAAGTTGGCGTAGCTGGCGGGCAGGCGCTGGCCGCGAAAAATTACCGGGCGCGGAAGCGGGAGCTCGACGATGGTGTATTGCTTGCCTTGCGGCGTGCGGGCGGCTTTTAGGCGCGCAATGTTTTCGGCAAGCGGCGCGTGGTTGTAGTCGGTGGTGTCGGGTTCAATGGCGGTAATGATGGTCTCCGGCGCGACGAAGCGGGTGATGTCATCGACGTGGCCGTGAGTGTCGTCGCCGGCGATGCCTTTGTTGAGCCAGAGAACCTGCTCAATGCCGAGATAATCGTGGAAGGCTCGTTCCAACTGCTCGCGGCTTACGCCCGGGTTGCGCTGCTGGACTTCGCTCAGCAGGCATTCCTCGGTGGTGATGAGAGTGCCTTGGCCATTGGTGTCGATGGAGCCGCCTTCGAGGACTAACCTGTATGGCTTGCGGGCTACTTCAATCGTTGGTTCCCATGCGGGGAGGTTGAGGAGCTTTGCCGCGCGCGCGGGAAGCCTGTCGTCGAGCTGCCAGTCGTTGTATTTGGCCCAGGCATTGAAGCGCCAGTTTGTGATGGCTATGCTTCCCTTTGCATTACGAACAAAAATCGGGCCGGAATCGCGGCTCCAGACGCGGTTGGTGGGCCAGCGATGAAAGCTGACTTGATCGAGATTGGCTCCAGCGCGATTGAGGATGGTTTTTACGCGGCTTTCGGCAGTGGCGTTTTGCACGACAAGGTGCACGCGCTCGTTGCGGGCGAGCAGGCGCACGATTTCGGCGTAGAGCCACGGAATGGACTGGAATTTGCCGGGCCAGTCTTCGGGGTTGTGCGGCCAGGCGAGCCATGTGGCTTCGTGCCGCTCCCACTCGGCGGGCATCTGGAAGCCAAGTTGTGCAGGTGTTTTTGCGTTTGTGCCGGGCATCGCTACTTGGGATCTCCGTCGGGCGCCCATGCACGCACGGGGTCAAGGAAACGCTTCGTAATCGGCGCGTAGAAGTCGATGCGGCGGTCGCGCAGGAAAGGCCAGTTGCGGCGCGTCTCTTCCATCAGCACGGGATCGATCTCGGCGACGAGAATTTCTTCGGCCGTGTGAGACGCTTTAGCGACGATGCGGCCGAAGGGATCGGCCAGAAAGCTGCCGCCCCAGAACTCAAGGCCCGCACCTTCGACACGGTTGCCGAGGACATCCCCGTTCTCATGGCCTACGCGGTTAACGCCGGCGACGTAGACACCATTCGCAATCGCATGAGCGCGCTGGATGGTCTGCCACGCCTCATATTGCGCAACGCCGAATTCTTCCTTCTCCGCCGGGTGCCAGCCGATGGCGGTGGGATAGAAAAGAACTTCCGCGCCCTGCAGTGCCGTCAGGCGCGCGCCTTCGGGATACCACTGGTCCCAGCAGACGAGCGTGCCGACGCGGCCCACCTGCGTATCGACAGCCTGAAAGCCGAGATCGCCGGGGGTGAAGTAGTACTTTTCGTAGTAGAGCGGATCGTCGGGGATGTGCATCTTGCGATAAACGCTGGAGATTTCGCCCGCGGGGTTCAGCGTAACGGCGGTGTTGTGATAGAGGCCGGGTGCGCGGCGCTCAAAGAGCGAAGCGATGACCGTAACGCGCAGTTCGCGCGAAAGTGCGCCGAGACGCTGCGTGGCCGGGCCGGGGATGGGCTCGGCGAGGTCAAAGAGACGCAGGTCTTCGCGCTGGCAGAAGTATTGCGCCTGAAAAAGCTCCGGCAGGCAGACGATCTGCGCGCCACG
>JASHPD010000013.1 GCA_030038315.1 Acidobacteriaceae bacterium | reverse complement strand
CGACGATCGAGACATCTCGACTGAGTACTCGGCACTGATGTCGAAGGTGGTGGCCAATGATAACGGGTTCATCAAATTTCCCATCAATGAGCCCGCAGAAGGAAAGCGGAAATCGCAAGTAGAAGAGTTTTTGGACTTTTTCCCGGGTCCGGGAGTACAGCACATAGCGCTGGCCACAAACAACATTCTGCATACTGTGAGCCGGCTCCATGAACAGGGCGTGGAATTTCTGCGCGTACCGCACACGTACTACACGGAACTGCAGAACCGCGTGGGCAAAATTGACGAACCAATCGAGAAATTGGAGGAGCTTGGAATTCTCGTCGATCGTGACGACGAGGGATACATGCTGCAGATCTTTACGCGTCCCGTAGAAGACAGGCCGACGCTTTTCTTTGAGATTATTCAGCGCCATGGAAGCAGGAGCTTCGGCAAGGGCAACTTCAAGGCGCTCTTTGAAGCCATTGAGCGCGAGCAGCAGGCGCGCGGGAATCTGTAGCGAAGGAGGATGCGATGCGCACGGAGATACAGTCAGCCGCTGAGCCGTATTTGATTCAGCAGGACTATGCGGCCTACACAAAAGAGCAGCATGGAATCTGGGCTGAGCTTGTCGAGCGTGTGTATCCGGAGCTCGAAAAGCACGCCGCATGGGAATATCTTGAGGGCTTCGAGATTATTGGACTGCAGCGGGATTGCCTGCCGCACCTGGGATCAATCAGCGTGCGCCTGGAACCGCGAACGGGATGGAACTCTACGCCTGTGAGCGGATTTCTTCCGGCTCCTGCATTCTTTGAGATGCTTGCGGCGCGGCGATTTCCGACAACGACATGGCTTCGAAACAGGGGTTCTCTCGATTACACTCCGGAACCGGACATCTTTCACGATGTCTTTGGGCATGTGCCCATGCATGCGCATAAAGTATTTGCCGAATTCCTTGAGCATTATGGACGTGTTTGCGCGGCAATTTCCAATGAGGCGGTGCTGGAAAAATTGGGCCGGCTTTTCTGGTACACGGTGGAATTCGGTGTGATCCGTCAAGGTGGCGAAGTCAAGGTATATGGCAGCGGACTGATTAGTTCGCACGGCGAATGCAGAAATGTAATCAGCGGCCGCTGCGCAATCCGTGATTTTTCCCTCGATGAAGTGTTGCAGACTTCGGTAAAGGTGGATGAGCTGCACAAGCTCTTATTTGCCGTTGACAGCTTTGAGCAGATTTACGATGCTATGCGCGAAGCGGAACGGCGGGCAATTCGCGGAAGCTTGTGAGAGGAGCATCGATGGCAAGCGAGATTCGCTATCAATCGGGATTCGGCAATGAGTTTGCAACCGAAGCGTTGGCCGGCGGGTTGCCGGTTGGGCAGAATGCGCCGCAAAAGCATCCACTGGGGCTGTACACGGAACAGCTCAGCGGAACGCCGTTTACTGCTCCGCGCGCAACAAATCGCAGAACGTGGACGTATCGCATTCGCCCTTCCGTCACACACCGCCCCTACGAAGAGATTGCGACGGGAATGATTCGCAGCGGCCCATTCCAAGAAGTGCCTGCGACTCCGAATCAGCTTCGCTGGAACCCTCCACTCATGCCTGCAGGTGCGACGGATTTTGTGGATGGCATTGTCACGCTGGGCGGGAACGGCGACCCTGCAATGCAGACAGGCGTCGCGATTCACATGTATGCCGCAAACGAATCCATGAAGGATCGCTGCTTTTACAGCGCGGACGGCGAGCTTCTTATTGTTCCGCAGGCAGGCTCGCTTGGTTTTCACACGGAGCTTGGAATTCTGGAAGTGGCGCCGGGCGAGATTTGCATGATTCCGCGTGGCATAAAGTTTCGCGCCGTGCTGCTGGAGAAAGAGGCGCGCGGCTATATCTGCGAGAACTACGGATTGCCATTCCGGCTGCCCGAGCTTGGCCCCATCGGAGCCAACGGACTGGCCAATGCGCGCGACTTCAAGGCGCCGACGGCCGCATACGAAGACCGTGACGGGGAATTCCACATCACGGCAAAGTTTCTAGGGCGGTTATGGTCGGCGGCGATCGATCATTCGCCCCTGGACGTGGTGGCATGGCATGGAAACTACACGCCATGCAAGTATGATCTTGCGCTCTTCAGTTGCATCAGCACGGTATCGTTCGATCATCCCGATCCATCCATTTACACGGTGCTGAGTTCTCCCTCATCGATTCCGGGCACGGCGAACTGTGACTTCGCAATTTTTCCTCCGCGTTGGATGGTGGCGGAGCATACGTTCCGGCCGCCGTGGTTTCATCGCAACATGATGAATGAGTTTATGGGGCTGATCTTCGGCACTTACGATGCCAAGGCAGAAGGATTTGTTCCGGGTGGTGCAAGCCTGCATAACTGCATGTCCGGGCACGGACCCGATGCGGAAACCTTCGAGCGTGCCAGTAATTCCGACCTGCAACCGCAATATCTGGCAAACACTCTGGCGTTCATGTTTGAAACGCAACTGGTTGTGCGGCCGACCGAATTTGCGATGCGCACGAGCCTCTTGCAGCACGAATACTTTGAATGCTGGCAAGGGCTTAAGAAGCATTTCGTGACGAGGTAAGCTGGCAATGAAAACCCAGCTTCATGCAATGGCTTGCGCGCTTGCAGGCATGTTCGATTACGCCGGAATGTTTCCGCCTGCCAAGGTGGACCCGCGGGCCGCTGTACAGGCTTACCGGGAATACCTGCACGGCAAGCACGCGTGGGCGCTGGGACGCCTGGTGATGGATGCGAAGAATTTACATGTGCTTCAGGACAAGATGCGTGGAGACTTGGGAGATTTGCAGCTAAGTATTGTCGCTGCCAACGAAGATTGGGAAGCAATTCAGCAGTATCTCGATAAAGGTTTCCTAATCGAGATGCTTGAGATGAAAGCCGCCAGTTGCGACGAGGTCGCTCGTATCGGGGAAAGTCTTCCTGCGGGAGTCGATGTCTATATCGAACTGCCGGTGAATCCGAAGGATTTTGACGTGGCGGATGCGATTGCCGAGTCAGGAATGCGTGTCAAGTTGAGGATGGGCGGCATCGTAGCTGAGTCATTTCCAGCAGGAGTTTCCGTGGCCGCGATGCTGAAAGAGCTTTCCCTGCGAGGATTAGCATTTAAAGCAACGGCAGGGCTGCACCATCCGCTTCGGTCACGGCATCCCTTCACATATTCCGAAGACAGTCCCGTCGGAATGATGCACGGTTTTATGAACCTGCTGTGCGCAGCGGCGCTTGTGTGGTTTGGCGGAGGAGAAAATGAAGCGGCGCAGCTTCTGGATGAGCAAGATCCGCGTGCCTGGCAGGTAACTGGAGATACAGTCTGTTGGCGCGATTGGGACTGGAGCACAGATGATCTGCGCGAGGTGCGCAAGCGCTTTCTGATAAGCATCGGATCATGCTCATTTCTTGAGCCCATGCGTGATCTGGAGGAGTTGCGATGGCTTTGAAAAGCTGGCTTGCCTCCGCAAATGAGCCCGGCTCGGATTTTCCCATTCAAAATTTGCCGTATGGAGTATTCCGCTATTGCGGCCACACCCATATAGGCATTGCCATCGGCGACCAGATTCTCGATTTATACATGTGCGCAACCAAGGGCCTGCTTGCCCGGCTGGCCGAAGAGGTCGAGTACGCGTGCCAAGCGGGAACGCTGAATGAATTGATGGAACTTGAGCCGAAAGCCTGGTCGCAGTTGCGGCAGCACCTCACCGCACTGCTGGACGTGGAACGTATTGATAGCGAGACGAGACGATGCGTGGAAGCGGCATTGGTGCCGATGCGCGAAGCAGAGATGCAATTGCCGACACGAATCGGTGACTATACCGACTTTTATGCCTCGATCGACCACGCGACGCGCGTAGGAAAGCTGTTCCGCCCTGAAAATCTTCTCTTACCCAATTACAAATATGTGCCAATCGGATATCACGGCCGGTCGTCATCGATTGTGGTGAGCGGAACCGAAATCCACCGCCCGTATGGACAAACAAAAGTGCCTGACACAGCCCCTGTTTTTGGCCCCGCAAAATCGTTGGACTATGAATTGGAAGTGGGAATGCTTATCGGACCTGGCAACCCGCTCGGAAGAGCAATCCCGATCGACGAGGCAGAGCGTCATGTCTTTGGACTGTGCCTGGTGAACGACTGGTCAGCGCGCGATATTCAGGCATGGGAGTATCAGCCGCTCGGCCCATTTCTGGCAAAAAATTTCGCCACAACGATGTCACCGTGGATTGTGCCGCTCGAAGCGCTGGCTCCATATCGCATTCCTCTTCGCAAGCGTGCCGATGGCGATCCTGAGCCGCTTAGCTATTTGAAGAGCACGCATCCCGAGCGCGACGGTATCGACCTCATGCTTGAGGTCTTTCTTGAATCACGCTCGATGCGGGAAGCGGGAATTCCGCCGGAGCGGATCAGCCGCGGCAACCTGCAGGGGTTGTATTGGAGCCTTGCGCAACTGATAGCACATCACACAAGCAACGGATGTAATCTACGCGCCGGGGATCTGCTGGCGACGGGTACTGTTTCGGGACCAGAAGAAGGATCAGAGGGATGCCTGCTTGAAATGCGGCATCGCAAAAATCCGCTGTGCCTGCCAACTGGCGAGCAGCGTACGTTTCTGGATGACGGAGACCGGGTCATTCTGCGGGCCTATGCGGAAAAGCCTGGGCTGTCGCGAATAGGATTCGGGGAGTGCGCCAGTACCGTGATGGAAGCCATCCCTGCTGGGTAATCATGTAGTTGCAATGCGCTATGATGGCGCTGCTACACAAAAGCTGAAAATTCAAGAAAATTTGCTTCGTATTTCTTTTATGTAATCGCCGCAAACGCAACTTTGTTACCCTGCATCGAATGCGCGAGAATAGCTATGAAAATGAACAGTCTACAGGAAGACTCAGATTGCTTTATGAGATAAGGAGAAACTGAAATAGGGTGGCCACGGACGCTACCATATCTCTGTATCTTGGCTATGATGATCCAAATATATTGAGCCCTTCGTAGATTATCGATTCCAAATATGGGGCGGCTAGTGGGGATCGAACCCACGACATCCTGAGCCACAGTCAGGCGTTCTGCCGCTGAACTATAGCCGCCGTAACCCTTTGATTGTACCATTGACCGCAGGTTGTTTGCTGGCCCGCGGAATGCTCCCTTCTCGCCCAAACTCACCCGGCAGCGCACTCTCCGCACAGAACCGCTGGAATCGCGGCGCGTGGCTTTTCCGCGACGAAACCCTGCAAAAACTCGAGATTCTGCTCGATGAAGCCTTCCGCATACCGGGCACAACTTTCCGCTTCGGCCTCGACGGCATTATCGGCCTTGTGCCCGGCTTCGGCGACGTGCTTGGCGGCCTGCTCTCGCTCATCATTCCGCTGGCCGCCTGGATTCGTGGCGTTCCTTACATCACGCTTCTGCGCATGGCCGTCAATCTCGCTCTGGACGTGCTCGTGGGCACCATCCCCATCTTCGGCGACATCTTCGACATCGCTTGGAAGGCCAACCGGCGCAACTACCGCCTGCTGCAACTGCACCTGCGCGAGCCAAAGCGGCACACCTGGCGCGACTGGAGCTTTCTGCTGCTGCTCTTTGGCGCGCTCGCCGTCGTCTTTGCAATTCCCATCGTCCTGCTGGCGTGGGTGCTGGCCTGGCTTTTGCGAACCTAGTTTCTGCGGACCCGGTTTCTGCCGATATGGATGAACCCACTCCGCCACTGCCCTCGGAATACGAGGCTCAAGCGCAATTCGCGCTACAATCAGAAGAAGTGTCGGGGCGTAGCGCAGTCTGGTAGCGCATCTGCTTTGGGAGCAGAGGGTCGGGGGTTCGAATCCCTCCGCCCCGACCAATCTTCCAGCGCCAGCCACTTCCTTTTTCCGATGCGCCGACTCGCCTTCCGCACCGCGTTTCTCGTCATTTTGCTGGTCTCATGCTGCGCGGCAAACAGCAGCCCGCTTGCCGCGCAGCAGCCGCAGGAGCAGTCTGCGCTCCACCAGCATTACGACAACGCCTATCGTCTGCAGGCGCAAGGCGACCTCGCCGGCGCCGACGCAGAACACACCGCATTCCTCGTGCTCGCGCTTCAGGAACTGGCCAACGGCCGCGCCAACTCCGGCGACTATCTCCACGCCGCGCCTTTGTATGATGAAGCCCTCGCGCTCGCCGGCAACGACCTCGACCTGCGCCGCGACTACGCCGCTGCGGCCATCGATGCGCAGGACCCCCGCAAAGCGCAACAGCTCCTGCAGGACGCCGTCGATCACGCGCCCGAAAATCTGCCGCCTGCCCTGCGCGCCAACGCCAATCGCGTCCTTGCCAGCGCGCTGCTCATCCTCGGCCGCGGCAAAGACGCCATCCATTACAACCAGCAAGCCCTCACGCTCGATCCCGGCTTCGACAGCCTCTACGCATTGGGCTACACAATCCTCAACGTAAGCGGCGCGAGTGTCGCCGATCCGATCTTTCAGCGCCTCATCGCCCAGGATGGAGACACCGCGGCCAACCGCATGGCCGTTGGCCGCGCCTACGCCGTCGCGGGATTTCCCGACAAAGCCATCCTGCAATTCCAGAAAGCGCTGCGCATGGACCCCACACTCGCCGGATTGCACTACTCGCTCGGCGGGGCCTACATGAGCCTGCCGCAGCCTGACTACGCCACGGCTGAAATCGAATTCAAGAAAGAGCTTGCGCTTCATCCCCGCGATCCGCTCAGCTATCCGCAGCTCGCGCACATCGCGCTTAAGCGGCAGAAATTCAATGAGGCGGAGATTGACCTCAAGCGCGCCGCGCAGCTTGACCCGCGCAACCCCGATGTCTTCATGGAGCTCGGGCAGCTCTACGTGCAGACAAATCGCAGCCAGGACGCCGAAGCCGCTCTCCGCCAGGCCATCGCCGTCACCGTGGACCCTGCGCGCAACCGCTACGCCATTCAGCGCGCGCACTATGAGCTGGGCCAGATTCTCCTTGCCCGTGGCGACAAGGAGGAAGGCCGCAAAGAAGTCGAAATCTCCGCCGACATGCTGAACAAAAAGCGCCAGCAGGATATATCGATCATGACCGGCGGTAAACAGGGCGAAAGCCTCACGCTCGGCAAAACGCGCTTCGCAACGCCCCAACAGCTTGAGGAAGTTCACGCCTTCGAGCGCCAGCTCGCCCCGCTCATTGCCGGCAGCTACAACAACCTCGGCGTTCACGCCGCAATGGCAGGCCGGTTCCCCGCCGCCGAGCAGGACTTCGCGCACGCCGCCCAGTGGGACCCCGCGCTGCACGGCATAGACAGCAACCTGGGCCGCGCCGCCTTTGCCGCGCGCGATTGCGCCGCCGCCGTTGCTCCCCTCGCACGCGCGCTCGCAACCGATCCATCCGACGCGGAGCTGCGCGCCATGCTCGCCGAGTGCAAGCGCCAGACCGCGGGACCGGCGCGGCAATAGCCGGTCAAATTTGCCGCGCCGAACCCATCACTGTCCAATCTGGAAGCGCACCTCCGCAAGCGCGGTCTGGTACGTATACCGCGCATTCGCGTATGCAATCTGCGCCTGCGTCTGCGCCAGTTGCGCCTGGCTCAGCTCCACAATCCCGCTCAAGCCGATTTTGTACCGCGCCTGCGCGAGATCGAGCGCCATGTTCGCCTGGTTCAGCATCTCCTGTGTCACTCCGATGCGTTCAAAGGCCGCCTGCGCATGAAGCGTCGCCACGCGCACATCGCGTGCAATCGTATCGCGCAGGTCGCGCGCCTTCTCGGCAGCGGCGTCCGCGCGCAGCTTCGCCTCCTTTGCGCGCGCATTGAAGAGAAACCCATTGAAAACCGGAATCGAAATGTTCGCCCCAGCCGCTCCGTACCACGAAGACGTGATCTGATCCGCGCGCACCGGCGTTCCACCCGCAGCAGCCATCGCCGACACCGTGGGCATCCATAAATCGCGCTCCGCCTTGCCATACTGCCTGGCTGAAATGTACGAATCATTCAGCGAAGCCAGATCGGGCCGGTCCTGAAACGCCGTCTTCACCAGCGCCTCCGCATCCTGCGGCGCCGGCTCCGGACTGCTGTTCGTCTCATCCACCAGCGTGTACCGCTGGTCTCCATCCGATCCCATCACCATGTTCAGGCTCGCCATCGCATCTTCAGCGCCGTTCTGCGCGTCCAGCAACAGCAGCTTCGCCTGCGAGAGCTGCACGTCCGCGAAGCTCAGGTCGAGATCCGACCGCAGCTTCTGCGCCGCGAGCGCGCTCACCTGGTCCACCGTAGCCTGTCGCTGGGCCACCGTCTCCCGCGCAACCTTCAGCACAGCCTGCGCGCTCAGCGCCTGGTAGTAAGCCTGGTCGGCTGTAAGCGTAATCTCCTGCTCCGTCGCGCGCTCGTTCTCCAGTTGTGCCTGCGCGCTGGACTTTGCGCTGAGCACAAGATTATGCGTACGCCCAAAGTCCGTAATCAGTTGGCTCACTGTAAGCCCGCCCGCAGCGCGATCGTAGACCGATGAATTGCTCAGGCTGGTGATGCTGGGGTTGAACCAGGATTCGCCGGCCGTAATCCGCGTGCCATCGTGCGCGCCCACAGCCGTCAGGTCGCCAACAGCCGTAGGCATCTCCGCCGAGCGCGCCTCGCGCGTCACCTGCGCCTGCGCCAGCGCAAGCAGGTGCGCCACGCTCACGTTGGGATTGTTGCGAATCGCCATCTTCTCCGCGTCTTCAATCGTCAGCCGCGGCGCAGCAGCCGCCTGCTGCGCCCACAACGGTCCGCAGCCGGC
>JASHPD010000089.1 GCA_030038315.1 Acidobacteriaceae bacterium | reverse complement strand
CAACGGCCTCGACGTAGGCGCAGCTCTCAGCCGCGCCTTCACCTTTCTGGAGCCTGCCGAGTACGCCCAGCTCCACGACTTCTATCAAAAGGTGGCCGCGGCCAGCCAGCAGCAGATCGTACTGACCTCCGCCAAAGGCAATTAAACGGTATCTGAAGAATCCTTCGTAAAGAAGCCCTGTAACAGAAGGATCGTTTGTAAAGAAGCCCTGTAACAGGAGAATCCTTCGTAAAGAAGCCCTGTGTCAGGGCACGACTTTAGTCGTGCCGAAAGCTGCGCAATAAAGATACGGGCTTTAGCCCCTGAAGGACGCTCCTCATCTGCAAATCGCTCCGTAAAAAACCTCAGACACTCCCCCGCACTACTCCCCGCGCAGCGCCTCGATCGGATTCACCGTGCCCGCGCCGAGGCCGCAAGCGCCAGCGCAAAAACCGCAACCGCTGTCAGGCCCGTCGCAGCGTGCTCAATCGCTCACGCTGTCTTTATGCACTGCCTTCGGCAGCTTGGTTGTGCCTCCGCTCGCCCGCAGCTCTCCGCTGCCCGGCTTGCCGCTGGATGGCGCGGCTGCCGCCTTCGGGCTCAGGACCACGTAGGGAACCTCCGTCTGCGAAAACATCGCCCGCAGGCTTGGATCGCTGAACGGCGGCATGTGATCTCCCACCAGAACAAATATCGTCGGTCTTCCCTGTATTCCCTCCGCCAGCTTCTGCACGGAATGATGCACCCGCTCAATCAACTGGAACCACGAGCAGAACGACTTTCGCCTTCCCGGAGCCGCTTCCGCGGGACAGGAGCCATCTTCAGCCAGCACGGGAACAGGCAGATGCGAATTCAAAGTAACCCAATAAACAAATTCCGGCCGGCTGGCGCTGGCCGGCAGAAGAGTACTGCCAATCCATTGCGCAATCGAGCCGTCGCAAATTCCCGGAAACGCGCCATTGCAGACCGGAAGCCCTTCCTGGCGCAAATCGTGCAGAAACCACATTTGATCAAAACCAATCGTCTTGTACCACGTGCTGCGGTTGAACATTCCCCCCACATACCCATGCACCGCAATATCCCTGTAGTTCCGCCCATGAAAGTAGTCGGGAAGGCAGGTTTCGCTTCGCGCCGGAGAGATATCCAGCAGCTTGAATTCCATCTGGGAGTGGCAAAGCTCGCGAGCCTCTCCCGCAATCGTTGGTCCAATAAAAGGCGCCGCCCCATACGACACCGTGTACTTTGAGCGGAACCCCGCATCGTCGTAGCCGGAGGTAAGCGCGGAGGCCAGCCGCGGATCGCGCAACAGCCCCCACGACTCGACAAGCACCAGGACCACATTCGGAGCCTCTGCCTGCGAAGTCGGTTTCAAAAGGTTCACAACCTGCATGGAGGCCGAGTCCAGCTCCACATCGCGCATCCTCCGCTCCAGTGACGCCTGGTGAAAAAAATAGGCCTCGCGATCGGCAAGAATCGCCAGCGGGCTCAACGTCAGCCGCGATGCCGCGTTTAAATGATCGATCGGAATACTCGGGTTATAGCCATTCAGAGTATCGATTCCCACGGGAAGCAGGCATAGCACGAACACTCCGGCGGCGGTCCAGGCTCTGGCCTTGCCCTTGGGCCGCGGAATTTCGTAAGCCACAATCCAGGCAAGCAGAACAATCACGGCAAGCGCTGCCCATGCCCGCAACTGCAGATGATCTGGAAGCACGGTGAAAGAATGAGCTGCCTGAAAGAAACTTTCCAAAGAAAACTGATAGGTATAGCAAACCAGGTAAATCAGCGCCGCCGACATCTCCAGCAGTAAAAGAAGGAAGGTGACGCTCGACGGCAGAAACAACGCGAACACCCCCAGCAAAAGGGCTTCCACGTTCCAGTAGCCGTGCGGCATGACCTTAAGTTGCGGTTGAAAGATCCAGACCGGGAGATTCGGCAGGATAAGGTAGGCAAGGCAATACAAGACTCCTCGCCAACTGCGGGCACAATGCAAACTACATCCGGGCATCAGGACAAAACCACCAGGAAAGGGATCTCTGTGCGGGGAACACAAATTTTGGATAAATCTTTTTGTAATGACGTCAAATTACGAAAAGAAGATTACAGTTATTTTACAAAAATTTTATCTCTGGTGTGCTAAATGCGCTGATTTGGGGAGTGGTCAATTTGAATTTGCCCTGTAACAGGGCACGACTTCAGTCGTGCCAAGGATGGCATAGTTGTCCTAAATTTGGCGCTGCCTTGAAAGGGCACGGCTTCAGTCGTGCCAAAAAAAGCCGCAAAAGAAGCGGGGCTTTAGCCCCTGAGGGCTGTATGGACTCCAAATCAGAACACGGCCTTCCCCGAGAAACGCATTGACCCGCGCCCCGGATTCCCGTACACTAGGAAATTGCGAGGGATGCGGCCGCAAGTGCATTCTCATCCCGCATCATCTCTTTTAAGATCAAGGATTTTTCAGGCAATGGCAAACCACGTTTCGTCGCTCAAGCGCGCCCGTCAGACCGAGAAGAAGACCGCCGTCAACCGCGCCAACCGCAGCCGCGTGCGCACCAGCCTGCGCACCCTCCGCGAAGCTCTGGCCAAGGGTGACGTCAAGGCCGCCCAGGCGCAATTCCGCGAGACCGTTTCCACGCTCGACAAGAGCGTCCAGAAGGGCGTCTTCCACAAGAACACCGTCTCCCGCTACAAGAGCCGCCTCAACACCCGCCTCAAGGCGCTGGCTACCGCCAAGGCATAAGGCTTCAACGGTTTGAACACACAAACAGCCGGGGCTAGTCCCGGCTGTTGTGCATTTGCCGGCTGCCCCATATCCGGAGTCCCCACAAAGCCGGGCACCCCATGTCTCCCGGTTTTGGAGACATGGGATAGCAAGACCCCAAAATTTTCCTTCCAAATTTTGCAAAGAATTACCCCCAAATATGCCACACTAAAAATAGACAGAGAAAAAGGCCCGGTTCCCACCCGAACCGGGCCTTTTCGCATTCAGCCACCATTATGGCGCTGTTGCACAATGGGTAGGCCGGGGCTTCAGCCCCGGCAATAAGTGCTGTGAAATAAGTTGGGC
>JASHPD010000088.1 GCA_030038315.1 Acidobacteriaceae bacterium | reverse complement strand
AACGGTGTGCTCGCCGATGATATCCAGCCAGCTCTCATGCTGAAGCGTTTTGTACGGGCCGATGCTGAGGTTGTCGAGGTCGTAGCCGGGCTCGGTGCTGTTGCGCCATGCGATTTGGGGAATGTAGACGCGCATGGCCAGCAGCAGCGTGCCGGAGGCAATCAGGCGTCTTGGAATCGGCACGATGATGTGAGCATCATAGGAGTACGGCACAAAGGGAACAACGCTGCCGTGCGCGATGACGCGCTCGCCGTTGGCGTAAATTTCCTCAGCCGGGCCAATGCCGTAATCGTCCAGCGCAAGGTCCGCCTGCGCGGGATCGATCTTGACGCGCAGCCGGTACCAGACAATCGGCGGCCTGGTCTTGCCGTAGATCGTTGCGATCGAAGTCGAAGGATCGAAGCGCGCCCACTGCGAATCGTCAAAGTCCGGCCGTGCGTAAGCCGGATCGTCGCCCGCGTGCACCAGCCATTGCGCCGGCAGCTCGCTCGTCCCATGCAGATGCGAAGCGTCAAAGATTGGAGGCTGCGCGTGGACAGGCGCCTGCGCGCGCAGGCACACACTCAGCGCCAGCGCCGCAAAGACAGCCGTCAGCACCCTGCAAGCGCGGATTCTCAAGCAACACCCTCCCGGCAGTCCTTCGCCGTGCGGGCAATCGAAACCGGCATGGCGGAATTGGCTACCAGATTACTAGAGGCAGGAAGAATCTCCGCGGATTTGGCAGGGCGCCAGCTTGAATTTGCCTTGCAACAGGCCACGATTTTCCGCAGACCCCCAACGAGCGAACCTTGCTCGCCGGGACGGTTCGAGCCGTGCCGAAGGAGCCGCATAAGACGACGAAGCTCTCGCCCCTGCTTCCAGGCCGACCCGTCAGCGCCGGTTGGGTAGTGGGTCAGTCTGAAAAACAGCCCTCAGGGGTTAAAGTCCTTATCTTGATACGCCATCCTCGGCACGACTGAAGTCGTGCCCTGTTACAAAACAAATTCAAGCTGAGACATTGCCGAAAATTTTGAGATATTGCTATCCCACATCTCCAAAATCAGGAGATGTGGGGCACCCGGCATCGATGAATTGCTGATACTGAGGATCGCGCGTAGGAGGCTTGAGGTCCGCGTGCGGGTTCGTATGCAGAAAGGCGCGGATGGGCTTCAGGTTGACGTAAATGATGCCGTCGGCCTCGGGAAGCAGCCGCGCGGCCTCCGGCGGAGCCTTGGAGCGCAGGAAGATGGCCACGGCCAGCAAAAGCAGGACCGCGGCCACGAACCAGAGCGTTCTGCGTGTGCGCTTGTTCATTCCAGTCGGCAGATTTGAACCGTCAGGAATAAAGCTAACATCTGAGAGTTACTGCGCGGACGCAGGTTCGAGTTCCGATCCTTCTATTTGCCCTTTTCGATGTACTCTTTTAAGTGTTTTGCGCAGGCTTCTGCGATGGACTGTTGACCACGAGCGCCAAAGGTCCCAAAAAGTAATGCACCATGACTACTCTTGTGGACCTCATATGCCCAAATAATATCCTTTGTCCTTGCATCGATTACCATGATGCTCGCCTCGAGTCCACGTGTGGAACTTGCAGCAGATCCATATGCAGCGCTCCCGCCCGAACGGTTCCAGTTAGCCGCTCCTCCAGAGCCATAAACGAAACCTTGCCATTCGGTGTTAGTGGAGACGACAAAATATTGGGCTGAAGCTTTGTCTAGAGTGAGCGTAACCGGCACCTTTTTCTCGCGGACAGCCGCCGCAAAATAGGTTTCAAATCCACCCATTGGTGCAATCACGATCCTTGCCCCTGCCGGGATTGGTCCGGTAGTGGTTACAACTCCCTCCTCTGCCGTTTTAGTTACTGCCTGGGAATCAGGCTCTGATGAAGTTGCTGGTCCCGCACTGTTGTCTTGCTTGGTTGTTTGTCCCTGACCCGTATCAGAATGTTCGGCGGACGGCGCAGCAGATTGGGCCTTGGACAAAATTGCGGCGATTACCTTGTCGCTGACCCCAGCCTGCTTGAGCGCTACGAGGCCGTTCGCAGAGATATCGTAAGTGCCGGGCGAGCCGTTGATGGTAGAAACGATCAGGCTGTCCGAGAGGCCGGCCTTGACGAGCTTGATGACGCCATCATTATTGAGCGTCTGCTGAGCAAAGAGAATTGGGCAAAGCAGGCAACACACAAGTGGGAGCATGAACTTTCGCATACTTTCTCCTGACTGAAACTTTAGAATCGTGAAATGGGCCCGTGGGGATGCACACGAATGATCTAACAAATTCCCGGCGCGAGCAATGATTTTGTGCAACGGGCGCAGGGGATCGGGTTGTGGCCCGGTTCCGGCTTTGTTACCCTAATGTGAGTATGCTTCGCGCCTGCCGAGTTCGTGCCTGTTGTTGTTGTCGGTCGAACCACATCGACGGGTGCGCTCGCCAGTCTTCGATTTCCTTCTGAACAATCGAATCCGGAACGTATAACAGACGCACCCGCAGCCCCTGAGGGGCCGGGAGTTGTCTCTACGCACTCGGCCTCGCTGATTTTAAGAACCACGAGGTACGAATGCCTGCCGCCGAGACCATTGCATCGATTCCAACCGGGAGTTCGCCGCACGAAATTCTTTCCGATTCCGCGCGGTTGACGCATCTGCGCCTGCTCGAAGCCGAGAGCATCCATATTCTGCGCGAGGTGGCCTCGGAGTTCGAGCGGCCGGTGATGCTTTATTCGATCGGCAAGGACTCGTCCGTGATGCTGCGGCTGGCGCAGAAGGCCTTCGCGCCGGGACCGATTCCCTTCCCGCTGCTGCACATCGACACGGGCTTCAAGTTTCACGAGATGCTGGCGTTTCGCGACTGGATGGCGAAGTCCATCGGCGCAAGGCTGCTGGTGTGGCGCAATGAGCCGGCGATTGCGGCGGGGACGAACCCCATCAAGCTGGACACGAAGCGCTGCTGCGGCCTCTTGAAGACGCAGGCGCTGCTCGACGGGCTGCGGCACTACAACTTCGACGCGGCCTTTGGCGGGGCGCGGCGCGATGAGGAGAAATCACGCGCCAAGGAGCGCATCTATTCCTTCCGCGACTCTGCGGGACAGTGGGACCCGAAGAACCAGCGCCCGGAGTTGTGGAACATCTACAACGCCCGCATTCATCCCGGCGAAAGCATTCGCGTTTTTCCGCTCTCGAACTGGACGGAGATGGATGTGTGGCAGTACATCCACCAGGAAAAGATTCCTGTCGTCGATCTTTACTTCGCGAAAGAGCGTCCGATGTATGTGCGCCCACTGGGTTCGGGCCAAGAGGCGCTCTTACCCATCGAGCAGGATTTTGTGGCGCTGCCGGGCGAGAAGCCACAGATGGTCAAGAGCCGGCTGCGCTCGCTGGGGTGCAGCCCTTGCACAGGCGCGATCCGCTCGGATGCGGCCACGATTCCCGACATTATTGCGGAGCTGATTTCATTCCGGTCATCGGAGCGGGCGAATCGCGTGATTGACCACGATCAGGAAGGCTCGATGGAGCTGAAGAAGCGGGAGGGATATTTCTAAATGGCAACGGTTGCGGCTCCCACATTTTCGATTCACGAGTTTCTTACGCAGGAAGCTGGGAAAGACCTGCTGCGCTTTTCGACCGCCGGCAGCATGGATGACGGCAAGTCCACGTTGATCGGCCGCCTGCTCTACGACACGCAGTCGGTTTACGAAGACCAGGTGCGCTCCATCGAAGGCAAAGGCACGACGGCGCCGGGGCAGATTGATTTTGCGCTGCTCACCGATGGCCTGCGCGCCGAGCGCGAGCAGGGCATCACGATCGATGTCGCCTATCGCTACTTCTCGACGGCGAAGCGCAAGTTCATCATTGCCGATACGCCGGGGCACGAGCAGTACACGCGCAACATGGCCACCGGCGCTTCCACGGCGGACGCCGCCGTGGTGCTGATCGACGCGCGCAAGGGCGTGCTGGTGCAGTCGCGGCGCCACGCTTTCATCGCTTCCCTGCTGCGCGTGCGGCATGTTCTTGTCGCGGTCAACAAGATGGACCTGACCGGCTACGGCGAGGACGGGTTTCGTGCGATTGAGAAGGATTTCCGCGCGGTTCTAAGCCGGATTGCGGAAGAAACCGGCAATGCCGTCGATGCGGTCTTTGTTCCGCTGAGCGCGCTGGCCGGCGACAACGTGGTGCATCGCTCGGAGCGGATGCCATGGTATAGCGGTCCGCCGCTGCTGGAGCTGCTGGAGTCGCTGCCCGCTGCACAGAACGAGCGTGGTGCGGCCTTTCGCTTTCCGGTGCAGCGCGTGATTCGGCCGGATCATACCTTTCGCGGATTCGCGGGACAGATTGCTTCCGGCGCGGTGAAGCCGGGCGATGAGATTACGGTGCTGCCTTCGGGCCGCGGCGCGAAGGTGAGCCGAATTGCGACGTGGGACGGCGACCTTGCCGAGGCAACCGCGCCGCTCTCCGTGACGCTGGTGCTGGACCGCGAGCTCGACATCAGCCGCAGCGACCTCATTGCGGCGAAGGCTGCGCCCGCAAGCGTTGCGAGCAGGCTGAAGGCTTCCATCGTCTGGATGAACCAGCGCCCGCTCGACGCGCGGCGGCGCTACATTGTGAAGCACGCAAGCCACACGGTTCCCGCGCACGTCGCTTCCGTGGATGCGCGCATCAACGTGACAACACTCGATCGCGAGCCGGCTGCGACGCTGGAGCTGAATCACATCGGCGCGGTCACGCTCGACCTTCTGCGGCCGATTGCATTTGACGCTTACGCGCAGAACCGCTCGACGGGCGCGTTCATCCTCATTGACCCCGAGGACAACAGCACCGTTGCCGCCGGAATGATTACGGCGGGAGTTGCGGCGACGCGCGCAGCGGGCAACGGCGGAAACGAAGACGTTGCGTGGGGCCCGGTGACGGCGGGCGAGCGGCAGGCACGCCGGGGACACAGCGGCGGCGTGCTGGAGCTTACAGGACCAGGCGAGCTGATCGACGCAATCGAGCGCTCGCTCTTCACCATCGGCGCCGTCACGGTGCGCGTCGATGCGGAAAGCGAGGAGTTCCTGCTACATCCGCCGCTGCTGGAACTGGTGACGGCTGCGCAAACGCGCGCGGGACTGCTGGTGCTGCTGGTGCGCGAGCAGGAAGACGGACCGCTGACGGCGCGGGCAGGGGACATAACTCTGACGCTCGATGCGGACGATCCCACGCACGCGATTGCGGAAGCGCATCGGCTGCTGCATGAGGCAGAGATTCTTCTCGCAACGGAAAGGTCGGGGCTTTGAAATGAGTATGGCGATGAGCACTGCCGCGATTGAAGCTGAAGTGAATGCGAAGCTCGAAGCTGTGAAGGCCGCGCTGGCCGGCGCGATCACAGGGAAGAACGACGTCTGCCTGACGTGCAGCTTCCAGGCCGAAGACGTGCTGCTGACGAAGCTGGCCATCGCGCTCGATCCGTCGCTACCGGTTCTTTTTCTCGACACGGGCTACCACTTCGCCGCGACCTACGAGTACCGCGACCGCATCGCGCGCGAGTGGAACCTGAACCTGATCAATCTGCTCCCCGAGCAAACTGTCGCGCAGCAGGAGGCGCAGTTCGGCATCCTCTATCAGAGCGCGCCGGATCAGTGTTGCAAGCTGCGCAAGGTCGAGCCGCTCTTCAAGGCCGTGGCGAATTACCGCGTGTGGATCACGGGGCTGCGGCGCGAGCAGGCGAAGAGCCGCGCCGCGCTCGAAGAGTCCGCGCCGTTCCATCTTCCCGGCGGCAAGGAAGTGCTCAAGCTCGCGCCGCTGGCCGCGTGGACGACGCGCGATGTCTGGTACGCCTGTCAGAAGTATGAAATTCCGCTGCTGCCGCTCTATGAGCAGGGGTACTCGTCGATTGGCTGCGAGCCGTGCACGACGCTGCCACTCGACCCGAACGATCCGCGCTCCGGCCGCTGGGCAGGAAGCGCAGGCCATAAAGTCGAGTGCGGCATTCATATTGAAGCTCCGGCGGAACAGACAGCCCTCAGGGGCTAAAGCCCAATTCCTGATTCGGCTATTTCGGCACGACTAAAGTCGTGCCCTGACACGGTACAAACCCAACCGAACCTGCTATCGCTGTTCAGGTTTCGTGATTCAGAACAGGCTTTCATGCAATACTTCATCGGCCTCTTCATCGCGTTTTTCATCGCGCTTACGGGCGTCGGCGCGGGCACCATCACGGTGCCGGTGCTGGTGCTCTTTCTCGGCGTGCCGGCGGCGGAGGCGGTTGGAATCGGGCTGCTCTTTGCTTCGGCGGTGAAGGCGATTCTGGTTCCGGCGCAGGTGGTGCGCGGCAACGTTGCATGGCGCACGCTTGGCTATATGCTGCTCGGGGGTGTGCCGGGAGTGCTGATCGGATCGCTGCTGCTGCGCGGGCTGGTGACGGCGGGCGAGCAGAACCTGTTGAATGCGATTCTGGGCATAATCCTCGTAACCACGGCAACGTGGCAGCTTCTGTTTTGCTTCCGGCGAATCCAGGAAGACCGCAGGAGGCCGGACCGCTCGCGGCTGCTGGGATTGCTGATGTTTCCCGTGGGCGCGGAGGTTGGCTTTTCGTCCGCCGGCGCAGGCGCGCTGGGATCGGCCGCGCTGCTGAGCCTGACGCCTCTGCCTCCGGCGCAGGTGGTGGGCACGGATATCGCCTTCGGCTTCGCGATCTCGCTGATCGGGAGCGGAGCGCACTGGATGACGGGCGGAACGGATACGACGCTGCTGCTGCACCTGATCGCCGGGGGCGTGGTGGGCGCGGTTACCGGCGTGCTGCTCAGCACGCGGATTCCCAAGCGGCCGCTCCGGCTGGCGCTGTGGGTGTGGCTGCTGATTCTGGGCGGGCAGTTCCTGGTGCACAGCTACCGGGCGCGCTCGGCCAGGCCGGACCAGACGGCGAGCCGTTTTTCCCAGACACATTCCTGAGACCCGATCGGAGCGGTTTCGTACTCCCATCTCTCCAAAACCGGGAGACATGGGGCGCCCTGTTTGTGGTAAAGCCAGCTCCCTGCATATCTCTCAAAAATGGGATATGGAACTCCTGCGGCCCTTGAAGATGCGGCGTGCGGTGTCTTCCGACGCGCAAAACACGTCACTTTCCCAGAAGATCAGAAGATATAAATAAATGAAAAATAATGCTCTTAACCGATGAACTTCAAATGACTCAAAATTAGCGCGGTGTGGATTGACTGGGAGCGCATCATGGGCGTTTTGTCATGGGTGGTTACCGAAAGAAAGGCGGAAATCGGTCCGCACTTTCTGACTCGGGGGTAATGATTTTGGAGGACACGATGTACAAGCTAAGCAGGTTGCATTTCGGCCGGCTTTGTCTCATCCGCGGGACATTTGCGGTTCTGGTGGCATTGCTGGCGGGGCTTACGGCTCCCGGCCTTTTCGCACAGACGGACACGGGCAGCATTCGCGGCACCGTCACCGACCAGACAGGCGCGGCATTGCCGGGCGCGGCGGTCGAGCTGGTGAATACGGACAACGGGTTCACGCAGAACGCCGTTGCCGACCAGACAGGCAGCTTCCACTTTGAGGCGGTGCTGCGCGGCAACTACCAGGTAAAGGTGTCGGCAGCCGGATTTGAGGGCGCGCAGCAGAGCTTTCCGCTGAATGTCTCGCAGGTCCTGGCACTGAAATTCCCGCTGAATCCGGGCGCGGCGTCGACGACGATTACGGTGACGAGCGCGGCTCCCATCATGAATACTTCCACCTCGTCGGTGGGTGATGTGATTGAGCCGAAGCAGGTCATCGACCTGCCGCTGAACAGCCGCAACTTTACGCAGCTTGCGCTGCTGACGCCGGGCGTGACGCGCGGCGGCTACGGCAGCGCGGCTTCCGGCGTTGAAGGCAATGCCGAAACCTGGCGTTACGGCGACAACGGCGGCGCGGCGCTGGCGGTCAACGGACTGCGCGCGCAGGCGAACAACTTTGAGCTCGACGGCCTGGACAACAACGACGCGCTGGTGAACACGATCGTCTTCTTCCCGCCGGTTGAGGCCACGGACGAGTTCCGCGTGACGACAGCGGTTGCTCCGGCGGAGTTCGGCAAGGCGGGCGGTGCGATTATTCAGTCGTCAATCAAGAGCGGCACCAACCACTATCACGGATCGCTGTTCTTCTTTGACCGCGACCAGATTTTTGACGCCAACCCGAACTACTCCTTTGGGAACACGCTCGAAGCGGCCCCGCCGTACCGGCGCTCGCAGTTTGGCGGAACGCTGGGCGGAACGCTGCCGTTCCTGCATCACAAGCTGTTCCTCTTCGGCGATTACCAGGGACTGCGCATGGTGGAGCCGGAGGGTGAAACCTACCAGTCTGTGCCTACAGCCCTGATGCGCACGGGGGATTTCTCCGAGCTGATTACCGACAGCACGCAGAACGGCGGATACAGCACCGTCAATCCCGGCGTTCCCTACGGACCGGTGACAGGCTGCAACACCACGCCATCCACGGTCATGGGCACCATCTATGATCCGGTGACCTGCCAGCCCTTCCCGCTGGTCAATGGCGAGCCGAACGTGATTCCTTCCGGCCGCATCAGCCAGGTGGCGCTGAAATATCTCAACGCTTTCCCCTCCCCCAACAACACCAACGGCAGCATCGGCAGCAACTACTTCACCAACCCGCTGGAGACACAGCACTTCAACGACTTCGACGTGCGCCTGGACTGGAAGCCGACCGACAAGGACAGCTTCTTTGCGCGGTACAGCTACGGGCAGGACATTCAGGATAAAGGGAGCCTGTTCCCGAATCTCCCGGCAGGCTACGGCTCGGGCTACAACCCGGTCCACCCGCGCGGCGAAGCCGTGGGCTATACGCGCATTCTGACGCCGAACCTGGTAAATGAATTCCGCTACGGGCACATGTACGACTTCTTCGGATACATTCCTCCGATGGACAACATTCCGGTTTCGGCCAACCTGGGCATCCTGAATGCGAACCGCAACTCTTTACTGGGCGGCGGCGCGGCGATCAACGGCGGCTGGATGGCCTATACCGGAGACGGCGGCGCGTACACGGTGCCGCAGGGCGACAACCAGTTTGTCGATAGCGTGACCTGGACGCACGGACATCACAGCTTCAAGTTCGGCACCAGCATCGAAAAGCGCTACGTGAATTTCTTCCAGGGCAACAACGCGAAGGGTTACTTCGACTGGAGCGGATCGCAGTGGACCGGCTTCTCGGTTTCCGACGCGCTGGTGGGCTACGTGGACGATTACAGCATCGGCGTGGCCAGCAGCTACTTCGACACGCACAACTGGGAGACGGGATACTTTGCGCAGGACGACTGGAACGTTACGCCGCGCCTGACGCTGAATCTCGGCTTGCGTTACGACCTGTACACCTTCCCTTACACCTCGCACAACTACCAGTCGGACTTCGACATGAATCCGGATTCGCCCACCTTCATGCAACTGGTGCAGGCGGGGACGGATGGATGGTCGGCCAGCCAGGTCAACACCAACCGCGGCAACTTTGCTCCGCGCATCGGCTTTGCGTATAACCTCTCCGGCAACGGCAAGACCGTGGTGCGCGGCGGTTACGGCATTTACTACTTCCAGGACCGCGGCGGCGTGGGCAACCAGCTCAGCAACAACGCCGACTTCAACGGTTCGGTGAGCTATTCGAGCCTTCCGCAGTACGGCGGCTACCGCATCATGTTCAGCGGCCAGGCTCCGCAGTGCGCCACCAACGTGGCAAGCTGCGACAAGACCAATGACGATGCGACGGGCGCGCTGCCGCTGCCGGCCTTCGGCTCCACGGTCAATCGCGCCGATCCGACGGGCGTAAGCCTGATCTCGATCCCGAAGTCGCTGCCCACTTCCATGATTCAGCAGTGGAACGTGCAGGTGCAGCAGTTGCTCACGCAGACCACGTCGATCACCTTTGCCTACGTGGGCACCACGGCGCAGCACCTGATGACGTGGGTCGGGCCGAACGCGCAGGTTCTCAACGAAGCTCCGAACACCTTCACCTTCCCGAACTTCGAGGGCATTGACCAGGGGCTTGCCGGAGGCAAGTCGAACTACAACGGCCTGCAGGTCTTCCTGAACAGCCGCGGAATTCGCGGAGTGCAGATGACGGCGGCTTATACGTGGTCGCACACGCTGAGCAACTCGGAAGGCGCGTTCGGCACGGGAAGCAACATGTACTTTGTTCACCCGGGCGTGAACTTTACGCCGGGCGTGATGCCGACGGCAGGACAGCCGCTGCCGACCAACCTCAACCTCAACGATGATTACGGCAGCTCCGACCAGGACGAGCGGCAGGTGTTTACCTTCACGGCGATCGGCGCACTGCCGTTCGGCAAGGGGCAGCGCTTTGCTTCGCACATTCCGACGGCGCTGGACTACGTAATTGGCGGATGGCACCTGAACACGATCACTACGCTCCAGTCGGGTCAGCCCTTCTCGATTACGACCGGCGACTACTTCTATGACGGCAGCAATGGAGGCGGCGCATCGCTGCAG
>JASHPD010000087.1 GCA_030038315.1 Acidobacteriaceae bacterium | reverse complement strand
TGGATGATGGGGTGGAAGTTTCGTTTCGATGATGCTGCTTTTGCGGAAATGCTGCCCGAGGTTCGAGTATTCGGACCTCGGGCAGTGATTTTTGCAGACGCCCGTGGCTTATTGCGGATTGGATTGCGGCTGTGGGGCGGATTGCGCGGGCTGCGTGGTTTGCGGTTGCGGAGCAGGGGTCTGCGTGGGGGCGGAGTTGGTTTGCGGCGTGGCGGTGGATGGGGCGGCCGGTGGGGTGGTCTGCGGCTGCGGGGTGGTCGTGGGCGCGGGCTGGCTGTCGTCGGAAGGCTGCGTCTCGTCGGAGGACTTGTCCTTATCCTTTTCGTGCTTGTGGGAGACGCGGGCTACCAGCGGCGGCTGCGTCCAGGTGATGGGGATGGAGAGCGTCTGGACGGTGTCGGGGTCGTCGCGGAGCTTCAGGTAGAGCGTGCCGTTGACCGGATGGGGAACGGTAAGCTCGGTGCCGGTGAAGTCGGCGGGGACATCGACGGCGTTGTCCATGTCGTTGTCAGTGCCGATGGAAGTGGCCAGGAAGAGATTGCTGCCGCTGAGGGTGCAGGGCTTGGCGACGGCGCGCGGGCAGCGGAGATCCTGGAATTCAGGGATGCGGACGAGGGTGCCGAGCGGCATCCAGTTGCCGGGGACGCCGTCGGCGGAGATGGCGCGGGCCTGAAGCGGGCCGAAGGCGGATGGGCCGAATTTGGCGAGCGGCTCGACGGCGCCGAGAGCGGTGTGCGCGTCTTCCAGGATGAGCGAGCCGTCGGCGATGGAGAGCGTGGTGTGGAAGCTGCCGTCTTCGGCGGCGACTTCGACCTTCTCATCGCGCGGAAAGTTCTGCGGGACTTCGGATTTGAGGAAAAAGACGAGCCTGGAGCTGAGAGGGAAGTCGTTCTGGCTGCCCATCTGCACGACCGTAGGGGTTCCATCGCTCTGCGCGCCCTTGTTGAGCAGGGTGACCTGCGGGCGCGGCGGCTCGACGGTGACGGGCACGTTGAGCTCGCGGCCGTCGCGGAGGCGGACGCGGGCGTCATAGTGCTCGGTGAGGTTGAGATGGCCGGTGTCGCCGTCGGTTTTGAGGGCGAGCCGGTCGAAGTCGGAGACGCGGGTGAGCCCGGCCGGCGTCCAGGAGATACCGTCGAGGCCGGCGCGGGCGACTTCGTCGAGGCGGTTGCCTTTGAGCGTGGCGGTGCGGTCGCCGACGCTGAGGGTCATGCTGTCGAGCGAGGCTGCCTCGGAGTAGGTGTTGAGGGTAAGGGTGTCCGGGCCGGCGATGCCGTACTGGTGGATTTGCAGCGTGAGCGAGCCGGGGCTGGCCTCTTTGAGCGGAACGGAGATGGCGAGCTGATCGGGGCGGGATTGCTTGTAGGCGAGCTTGAGCGCGGTTTGCGAGGGTGAGCTGAGGGTGATCTCCGAGATGCACTCGGTGCCCTGGCCCTGAATGTGGAGGGTATCTTCGCGGCCGACGACAAGGGCGGACTCGTCGCCGGGCGAGACGGACCAGTTGCCCGGCGTGGCGGAGTAGAGATGGAAGCGCGGGCCTTCCCAGTCGTCAAAGCCCCACTTGCCGCGCACCACGGCGGTCAGGCTTCCCGGCGGAAGCGCGGGCAGCGGCTGGGTGAAAACGATGCCGCCCTGGCCGGGGTCCGCCTCGACGGGAATGTCGATGGGACCGCGGGCGCTCTCGATATGCAGCCGGAGGTCATGCGCCAACTGCGTGGCGTAGACGAGCGGAGCTCCGTCGGCGGGAAGGACCAGGTTGGGCTGCTGGGCGCAGACGGTGGCGTCGGGATTGAGGGGATTGAGCGGCGGCCCGGCCGAGGAGCCGACCGGCGGCAGGGCGATGACGACGACCGACTTGGGATCGCGGAAGGACGGCGGAACATTGAGGCGGAGGTTGAGGGTGTCTTTGGTCGGCAGGGCGAGCGCGGGAATGTACTGGAAGTGCGCGGTGTGAAGCGAGGAGAGGATTTTGGCCATATCGACGACGGCGCCGATGTAGGGGCTGTACATGCCGGCTCCCATGGCCGTCGAGTAGCTGAGCTGGTTCATCAGGTCAGCGGTATCGCCGTTGGCGATCTGGGCGACGAGGGACTGGGAGTTGGAATCGTCGAGAACCATGCCGGGCTTCTGCTGGGCCAGGCAGGAGGCCTGCTCGTCGACGGGCTTCTCGAAGCAGCCGGCATCGATTTTGATGCCGAGGGAACGGGCGGCCAGCTCGGCGCGCTGCTTGAGGGCCTTCTGGTCGGTCTGGCTGGTCTCCTTGACGCTGCCGAGATAGGCTTCGAGCCTCATGCGCTCCCAACTGGCGGCCTGGAGATCCTGGTCGGCGCGGACAAAGGCTCCGGGACGGTCGTGGACGGCCTTGCGGAGAGTGTTGAAATCGCCGCCGGTCTCCGGCGCCAGGAACAGGAGCGCCTGCTGGGCACCCTGCGGGACGGTGACGAAGACGCCTTCTTCGCGGGCATCGCGGGACCAGGTCTCGACGCGCGTGAACCAGTCGTTGGGGGGCTGATTGGTGGAGCCGCGCAGGAAGGCGACGACGAGGACGAAGCGGTTGGTCTGGTTCTCAGGGAAATCCGGGTGGACCCAGAGCCGGTCGCCGGGCAGAAGATTGGTTACCTGGCTGATGGGGAGGGTGACGTCCCCGCGCTTGACGTGCACGTCAACCTTGGGACCGGCGAGGTCGAAGGCGGAACTATCGGCATAGAGCAGGCTGGCACAGAGGAGGAATCCGAGCAGCAGCGACAGGCGGCGCATACTTCCCATTGTACGAAGATGGACGTGGAAAACCCAAGAGCGAAAGCCGCGGAGATGGGACGGAGGCGGTTCGGCGCAGGTTCCGGGAGGGTTTTTACGAACTTTTTCCATGCCGTTTTCTGAATTTTTTCAGAGTCCTGGCATGGGAGTGGAGCGTCCAAAGTAGAAAAAGCCGCAATTTGAGGATGGTTCAAGTTACCTTTGCGGGGAAATTTCCTATAAACTACCAAGGTAGCTTGAAAGGAATTTTAAGTAGAACCTTCCTTGGGTTATAGGCAAGGTCATATTCAGTACCAGCTACATCCATCGCTTCTGCGCCGGTACGGCATAAGGGGAGCCGGAGCACTTGCCTGAATTTCTGATTTGAGGACTGATGCAGCCAGGGCGCAGCCACGCTTTCTGTGCGTGGGAGAGATGGCGCAGTGGAAGCAGGCCGTCGGACCGGAGTTGGCCGCGTGGAACGCGGAGCCGGCAGAGCGGCATACGGAGAAATACAGATGAAGTCATCCAGGGGCAGCCACGGCAGTGTCGATATCAGCAGCCTGAGCATTCCGGACGCGGAAGAGATTATCGAAGAGGCTCTGGCGGAGCTGGCATTTTCTCAAGATCCGGGCCTGGTGCGGGCGTTGCAGTTTCTTGCGCCGCCGGGCTACCAGGCGATTGTGGAGCTGTGCAGCGAGAACGGGCGCAGCAAGCGGCGGAACGCCTCGGCGGAGACGTGGTCGCCGGAGGAAGACGAGCTGCGCATCTACTTTGAGCGCGCGGATGGGGACGAGGCTCCGGCGCCGCGGCAGGTGCGGTCGATACCGCGTCCGGCGGAGCTCCGTTATGAGCCGGACGAAGAGGAAGAGGTTGCGCCGGCGGAGATGGATTCGCGGATCAAGGAGCTGTGCGCGGCGCTGGCCGAGGCGGAGCGCGGCGGACACGCGTTTATCGCGCTGAAGTGGTTCCGCGACTCGTTTCTGCCGCGCAAGAGCTTCCGGTGGAACCAGAATCCGGAGACGCGGCAGGCGGTGCTGGCGGAGGCGATTCAGCGGGGGGTGGTGCTGACGAGCAAGATTGCCAACCCCAAGACGCCGGCGTATCCGACGACGACGATCCGGCTGAACCGGGCCGAGGCGGGGATTCCCGAAGAGGCGCAGCGGTTCCATCCGGTGCCGGTGCAGGGCGAGACGCTGACGGCGGTGCTGGACGAGGAGCGGGGCGCGCTGTGAACTGCTATTTTCTGGAAGCGACGGCCTTTGCCAAGCTCTTTGTGCAGGAGCCGGGATCGGAGGCGCTGATCCGGCTGCTGGAGACGGTGGAGGACAACCGCAAACTGATTGCGGCTTCGACGCCGCTGGAGCTGTATGCGGCGATCCGGCGGCGGGAGCGCGCGGGCGGGATTGCGGCCGAAGACGCGGCGCGGGCGCTGGACAGCCTGCGCGTGGAGGCGGCGCGCACGGTGCAGCAACCGCTGAATCCGGCGGTGCTGGAGGCGGCGCGGCTGCTGCTGGACCGGATTGCCGGGGCGGATTTGAGCCTGCGCTGGCCGGAGGCGCTGCAACTGGCCGCGGCGCTGGTGGCGCGGGAGATGTTTCAGGGCACGGAGATTGTGTTTGTCTCCACCGCGGCGCACCTGCTGGCCGCCGCGAAGAGCGAGGGGTTTACGACGGCGGACCCGACCGTGGAGCAGGAGCTGGCGGAGACGGCTTAGAGCGGTTTTCCAGTTACTTATGAGGCATTTTGAGTGTCGTGCGATGTGGCTTTTTCTTGAGGAAAAAGCCACTTGGCCGTTTGCCCTTCGCCTTACAGAAACTGGAAAACCGCTGTAGGGATTTGTGCGATGGGATTGAAAGGCGCGGCTGAGGGCCGCGCTTTTTTCTTCTCTCCGCTATTCCGGCGCTGACGCACAACGGACAGGCCGGAGACGAATCCCCGGCCTGCCCGGTGGTGGACTTTCATTGCGCCTGTCAGTCGCGCTCCCAGAAATGCGGCGGCTCGATGCCGAGCGCGCGCAGGTAGACGTATCCCTGGCCGCGGTGATGAATCTCGTTGTCGATGGCGTACTGAATCGTCGCCACGCCTGGGTTCTCCCACTGGCCAAAGGCCTTGTCCACCTCGCTGAAGCGATGCGGCGGAATCTTTGGGAATTTCTCATCCAGCTCCGCCGTCTGCGCATCCCACAGGCTCAGCAGCTCGCTCTTCGTCTCCGGCTTCGTTCCCTTGAACTCCTCCCATTTTCCGGTGGAGACGCCGTTCACAATCGGCAGCGCCATGCGGATGAACTCCCACGCCAGCTCCGCGAACGGCCGCATCTTTGCCACCGAAAACTGAAAGAGCTTGTCCTCGGGAAACGCCTCGATGACCCTGCGCGTCAGCCGCCGGTGTCCCTGCCAGTTGCTGAGCAGCGTCTCCGCCGTCAGCACGTTGATTTCCGTTGCTTCGATTGCCATTTCCATCCTCCTCGGTGCGTTTTTGCCGCCCTTTTGCGGGCTCATTGGCAGAGTACGGGCCATTCCCGACAGATCCTGTCGTAAATTCAAGGAAGAATCGAAAAAAGAAGGATTGGAATTCGTATGTATGACCCGATCATGCGCGTCCTCACGGCGCTCGAAATCCTGCAGGCGCGCGACCACGTTACCGGAGCGGAGCTGGCCGAGCGCCTGGAAGTGGACCTGCGCACCGTGCAGCGCTACATCGTGCGCCTCAAGGACCTGCACATTCCCATCGACTCGTCGCCCGGCGTGGGCGGGGCCTATCGCCTGCGGCCCGGTTATCGCCTGCCTCCGCTGCTGCTCACCAATGAGGAAGCCTTCGCGCTTTCGCTCGGGCTGCGCGCGCTGCGGCAGATCGGCCTTTCGGCCTTTGCGCCCGCGACGGAGGGCGCGCTGGCCAAGCTGGGCCGCGTGCTGCCGGAGGCGCTGCGCGAGAGCATCCGCACTGTCGAAGACGTGGTGGCCATCGAGCCCGGCCCGTGGGTGGTTTCCACCTCCGTCGAGAGCCTCATCCGCGCCGCTTCGGCCATCCGCACCGGCAAGAGGATTCGCTTTGCCTATCAATCCCACAGCGGCGCGGCTTCGCATCGCCAGATTGAGCCTTACGCGGTGATGCACACGGACGGGCGCTGGTACCTGATCGGCTATTGCCTCTCGCGCAAGGCGCTGCGCACCTTTCGCCTGGACCGCGTCACGAATCTTGAGGTCGGCACGGCGGCTTTTCAGCGTCCCGCCGATTTCGATGCGCGGCGCTACCTTGAGGAGCGGATGCCGTTCGTCCAGTCGGACTACCAGGTCGATGTGTGGATCGAGATGCCCATTGAGGAAGCGGAACACATCTTTGCTCCCATGCGGGTGGTTGCTGAAGCGCAGGAGAACGGCACGCGCCTGCGCTGCGGCCGCGACCGCCTGGAGATGTTTGCCGGGATGCTGCTCAGCATGGGGCGCAGAATCGTCGTGCACAGCCCGCCGGAACTGCGCGAGACCTTTCGGCAACTGGCACGGCTGGCCACGGAAACCGCCGCGGCGGAAAAACCGCGCTGACAAACGGCATTCGTTCGTGGAAGCTAGTGTGGTGTCTCCGAAGTTGCTGGCGTAATTCGCGAAAAGCGACGGCAGATCCTTGGACTCCGTTTGGCGCAAACTACGCTCAGGATGACAGTGCATTTAGGATGCGAACTATAGAGACGGGACAGCAGGCGCATTTGCCACGCAGGCAACAGGCGCGATACCAT
>JASHPD010000001.1 GCA_030038315.1 Acidobacteriaceae bacterium | reverse complement strand
GAGCTCGACGTGATGGTGATGCGCGTGTCCTTGCCGGTAGCGTTGTCCTTGGCCGTTACGTTGAGGATGCCGTTGGCGTCGATGTCGAAGGTCACCTCGATCTGCGGCACGCCGCGCGGCGCGGGGGGAATGCCCGCGAGCTTGAACTTGCCGAGGGTGCGGTTCTGCGCGGCCATGGGGCGCTCGCCCTGGAGGACGTGGACTTCAACTTCGGTCTGCGAGTCGGCAGCCGTCGAGAAGGTCTCCGTCTTCTTGGTCGGGATGGTCGTGTTGCGCGGGATCATCGGCGTGGCTACGCCGCCCAGCGTTTCAATGGCCAGGGTCAGCGGGGTCACGTCGAGGAGCAGCAGGTCCTTGACCTCGCCGGCGAGGACGCCGGCCTGTACGGCTGCGCCGACGGCGACGACTTCGTCAGGATTGACGCCCCTATGGGGCTCCTTGCCGAAGAGCTGCTTGACCAGCTCCTGAATTTTGGGCATACGGGTCTGGCCGCCGACGAGAACCACCTCGTCGATGTCCTTGGCCGTTACGCCGGCGTCGGCCATTGCCTTTTTGCAGGGCTCAAGCGACTTCTGGAGCAGGTCATCGACCAGCGACTCCAGTTTGGCGCGGGTGAGCTTGCGGACCAGGTGCTTGGGGCCGGTTGCGTCTGCCGTAATAAACGGAAGATTGATCTCGGTTTCGAGTGTGGTCGAGAGCTCGATCTTGGCCTTTTCCGCGGCATCCTTGAGGCGCTGCAGGGCCATCTCGTTGCCCTTCGAGCTCAGGTCGAGGCCTTCTTCCTGCTTAAATTCGGCGATGAGCCAATCGACGATGCGCTGGTCGAGGTTGTCGCCGCCCAGGTGGGTGTCGCCGTTGGTGGACTTGACCTCGATGACGCCTTCGCCGACTTCGAGGATGGAAATATCGAAGGTGCCGCCGCCGAAGTCGTAGACGGCGATGGTTTCGTCCTTCTTTTTATCGAGGCCGTAGGCGAGCGCGGCGGCCGTGGGCTCGTTGACGATGCGCTTGACGTCGAGGCCGGCGATCTTGCCCGCGTCCTTGGTGGCCTGGCGCTGGGCGTCGTTGAAGTAGGCCGGGACGGTGATGACGGCTTCGGTGACGGGCTCGCCGAGGTAGGCTTCGGCGGACTTCTTGAGCTTCTGCAGGATCATGGCAGAGATTTCGGGCGGGGTGTATTCCTTGCCCTGCGCGACGACGGCGATGTGGTCGCCTTGCTTGACAACCTTGTAGGGCACCATCTTCATTTCGTCGGTGACTTCGTCGAAGCGGCGGCCCATGAAGCGCTTGATCGAGAAGATCGTGTTTTCCGGGTTGGTGATGGCCTGGCGCTTGGCGACCTGGCCTACGAGGCGCTCGCCGGTCTTCGAGAAAGCAACGATGGAGGGCGTGGTGCGCGCACCCTCTTCATTCGCAATGACTTTTGGCTCGCCGCCTTCAAGGACGGCGACGCACGAGTTGGTGGTTCCTAAGTCGATTCCAATAATTTTTGCCATGTGTGGCTCCTGCCGAGTGGGAATACTGACGTTCTATTAAGATGCAGGATTGAGTGCGTTAGTGTCAAGTTTTATTGATTGAGACTCTGACAATAGCGGAGAGTGGGGGTGCGCCAAGCGTCAGGCCGGGCAGATTGCGATCCCATGTCCGAACACACGGACATCCACCCCATGAAGCAAAGATCACTTCATGGGGACCCCGGACATGGAGCACCCGGCTTCTCCGTCCCGTATTGTGAGAATCTCCAGCGCGCTGTGGCGGCAAGGCGGCCCACAGTTCCACAGATTCTGTGAATCAGGAAGGGAAAATTTGCGCTTTCTGCGATTTTTTGCTATTAACTAAATTTGAATCAATAACTTATATAGAAAATAAAATGTGTCTTAATGCGGCCTTAACCGCGTCTTATTGACACTTATTGCGCACGTTTTGCGCCGCATTTTGTTCCCGGTTAAGAGGTTGCGCATACCCTCCTATTTCCATTGTGGCAGAAATCACAAAAAAATCTGCAAATTCCGAGGAGAATTTTTTAACCCCGCACCACGCGGATAAGACCGGAATGTGGCGCGCAACATGGTCTTTGCGCAATCCGGTACCGGGCGCGATACGGTTGCGTCGCAAATGGAACGGCTGGCATCCAAAAGGGGTTTATACGACTCGCTTGTTTTTTGCCATGAGCACTGACGCGCTCAAGCCCGCCGCCTCTGTCACACACCACGCGCCGCTCTCTGCGCTGGAGCGCTACCCGCTGACGCAGGGGGTGAACCCGTGGCTGGTGACCGTTGCCGTAATGCTGCCCACCTTTATGGAGGTGCTGGACACGGCGATCGCTTCCGTGGCGCTGCCTTATATTGCGGGGAGCTTGTCGGCTTCGACCTCAGAAGCGACCTGGGTGCTGACCAGCTACCTTGTTGCCAATGCCGTGATTCTGCCGGCTTCCAACTGGTTCGGGCTGAAGTTCGGGCGGAAGAATTTTCTGCTGGTGTGCGTGATGATCTTTACCACGGCGAGCTTCTTTTGCGGGGCGGCGCCTTCGCTGGCGATCATTTTGCTGGCGAGGGTGGTGCAGGGCGCGGGCGGCGGCGCGCTGCAGCCGATCTCGCAGTCGATTCTGCTCGAAAGTTTTCCGCTGGAGAAACGCTCGCAGGCGATGGCGGCTTATGCGCTGGGCATCGTGGTGGCGCCGGTGATTGGGCCGACGCTGGGCGGTTGGCTGACGGATGCCTATAGTTGGCGGTATGCGTTCTACATCAACATTCCGGTCGGGATTCTGGCCGTGATTATGATCTCGCGGTTCGTGCACGATCCGCCATACGTGAAGCACGCGAAGGTGGGGGCTTTCGACAACCTCGGTTTTGCGCTGCTGGTGGTGTGGACGGGATGTTTGCAGGTTGTCCTCGACAAAGGACAGGAAGACGACTGGTTCGGCGCGCTGTGGGTGCGGATTGCGGTGACGGCGCTGGTGATTGCGCTGATTGGGTGGGTCTGGCGGTCATGGACGCATCCGAAGGGGCTGGTGAACCTGCACGTGCTGCGGGATAAGAACTTCCGCACGGGGTGCGTGCTGATTGCCCTGCTCGGAGTGTGTATTTACAGCACCATTACCATGCTGCCGCTCTACTACCAGGAGATCCTTGGGTATACGGCCTTCTCTGCGGGCCTGGTGGTGGGCCCGCGCGGGATCGGCTCGTTTATCGCCTCGCCTGTGGTGGGCCTTCTCGGGTCGCGCTTCGATAACCGTCTGCTGCTTTCGCTGGGGTTCCTCGGCTTTGCCGTCTGCTCGCTCTACTTCGGTATGGTGAACCTCGAGATCAGCCCGTGGACGCTGCTCTGGCCGATTGTGATTACCGGCTTCGCGCTGAGCTTTGTCTTTGTGCCGCTGGCGACGGTGACCACCTCGACGCTGATGCGCGAG
>JASHPD010000086.1 GCA_030038315.1 Acidobacteriaceae bacterium | reverse complement strand
ATTAGGGAACAGGGATTGTAGATAAAAAAGCAAAGACTATAAGAAGCAACTGCTATAGATATCCCACCCTGGCGGCAAAAACAAAAACGCCGCGAGGGTGGGGCACCCGGTTTCGGCTCATTGGCATCTCAGCCTAATCCCTAATCCCTGATCCCTGCTTTCAAGCGGCCGTGTCCTATAATGAGCTATCACGTACTTTTACCTTTGCGGGGCGCATTTGGCGCCGCCGCCGTGGACGCGGGATGCCGGAGCATATTAAAAGCCAACTTCAGAAGGAAATTGCGGCGCTCGAATACGAACTGGCCCACGAGCTGCCGGCCGAGATCAAAAAGGCCGTTGCGATGGGCGATCTCTCGGAGAACGCCGAGTACCACATGGCCAAGCAGCGGCAGGAGTTTGTCAACGCGCGGCTGGGGCAGCTCAAGCGGCGGATGGCGGAGCTCTCGCTGGTCAATCTCGCCAACATTCCGCGCGACAAGGCGGGCTTTGGCTCGACGGTGGTGGTCTTCGACACGCAGAAGGAAGAAGAGATTGTCTACCGGCTGGTGACGAGCGAAGAGTCGGACGTGGCCAAGGGACTGATCTCGACGACTTCGCCGATTGGGCGCGGGCTGGTGGGCAAGCGCGTGGGCGAGGTGGCCACGATTGTGACGCCGAACGGCAAGCGCGAACTGGAGATCCTGAAGCTCACGACGATTCACGACGAGGCCGAAGCGGCTGAGAAAGACGGAGCCGGCACCGGCTCCGCGCAGTAGAGGCGCAAGATGACGTGGACAGGCGGCTTTGGCCGCGCCTGCGGATGGCTGCTGGACAAGGTTGTGAACGGGCTGGCGCTTTCCCGCATCTCGCCCAACGTGCTCACGTTCATCGGGCTGGTAATCAACATTGTGGCCGCGATTTTCTTTGGCCAGGCGAATGCCACCAATGCCGGGCGGATGTTCTTTTACGCGGGGCTGGTGATTATTGGCGCGGGACTGTTTGACATGGTGGATGGGCGCGTGGCGCGGCGCACGAACCAGGTGACGGTCTTCGGCGCGTTCTTCGATTCGGTGATCGACCGCTATTCGGACGTGGTGCTCTTTTTCGGGCTGCTGGTTTACTACGCGCGCGTCAACCACTTCCGCTACGTGGTGCTGACGGCGTTTGTGATGGTGACCTCGCTGATGGTCAGCTACACCCGCGCCCGTGCCGAAGCGCTCATCGGCTCCTGCAAGGTAGGCTTCATGGAGCGGCCGGAGCGCATTGTGCTCATTATCCTCGGCGCGCTGTTCAACCACTGGGGCGTGATGGCTCCGGTGCTCTGGGTGCTAGCCGTGCTCTCGACGATTACGGTGATTCACCGCATCCAGTACACCTACTGGAACACCAAACACATGGCGCCGCTAAGCTAGGACTCCCCGTCCGGGCAACAGCGCCTTCCGCGCAGCTAGCAGCTAATTTCCACTACGGAGCAGCCTTTCTGTTCCGGGCGCCATTGCGTCAGGAATTCGGTTACGGAAGTCGATTCCATGTGGCGCATATCTTCGAACTCGCCGCCGGTCTGGCTGTAGAGCAGCTTGCCTTTGGCGTTGAGCACGGCCAGCGCGGGCACGCCCTTCTGGAGCGGAATGTTGTAGCGGGCGGCGATGTCCATGTTCGCGTCAAAGCGGCCCACATTGACGTGCACCAGCACAAAGCCCGCGTCGAGGATGGGCAGGTTGTGCTGGTTGTGGAAGTAGATGTCGAGAACCTTGCAGTCGCCGCACCAGTTACCGCCGAAGTCGAGAATCACGCGCTTGTGCTGGGCCGCGGCGGTTTTGAGCGCGGAGGCGATGTCGGCTTTGGCGTGCGACGGGTCGGGGTAAATGTCCGACGGTGCGGACCAGGCGCGCATCGCCGGAGCGGCGATCAGCGCGGCCATCAGTGCAAGGCGGAAGAGTTTCATCGAAAAGCAATCTCCTCTGGATATTTCTAACAGTGTATGCAATTTTGTGCGTGATTCCTATATCCTGCGCCATTTTGGCATCATTTCCACGGGAAGCCCCGCCCGATTTACTCTGGAGAAGACGATGAGCGATGTGCGCAAACGGCTGGAAGGGGCGAGCTTCGCGGACCTGAACGCGATGATGGAGAGCTACGCTTCGGCGGCGGTGGAGACGGCGCGGCGCGAGTTCCGGCAGACGCTGGACTATTCGTCGGAGTCGATGGATGCGCTCGATGAGATTCTTGTGCTGATTGGCGAGAGCCCGGAGCGCGATGTGGACTTTGAGACGCGGCTGTGGGGGAGCTATCTGGGCGAGGTGCTGCGCCGGCGCTATGCGGGGATATGGGAGATGACGCCCTATCCGGGTCCGCAAGGGGGTGGGCAGGCTTCGATGCCGGCGATCGACGTGCGCGGCTCACGGCTCTTTCCGCTGCTGAAGGTTCACCGCCGCCTGACCATGGGCGAAGAAGAAGACCTGCGCAGCTTCTTCGCCATGATTACGGAGCGGCTGGGGTCGCCGGCGCGGGTGAATTAACCGCGCAATTATTTTTCTTTGAGGCCGAGCGCTTCCACGGTCTGCGGATCGACCACCGATTTGCCGTTCGCGTCCTTCACCGCCACGCCGAAGCCGTGGTTGTAGTCCCACATCGCCCAGCCGATGTTGTTTGCTTCAAGCGCGGTGCGCACATCGCGCAGCCACGCGGCGCGGTCGGCGGGATCGACGACTTTGCGGTAGACGCCGAACTCGTTGCAGATCACTGGCACGTTGTGCGCGCGCCCCCAGTCGCCGGCCTCGTCGATCAGCAGCCGGATGCGATGCGCGTCCCAGTGGTCGAGCCAGTAGTTTTCAAGGTAAAAGCGGCTCACCGGGTCGGGCATCTCATCGAGCTTCTCCGCCATTGTCGCTTCGGTCGCGGGGTAGGGAATCTGGTGCTCGTAAACCCAGTAGGGCATGCCCCACGTCGCGCCCTGGTGCGTGAACTCGTGCGGATCATAGAAGTGGAAGTTGTAAATCACGTTGCCGTCGAGGAAGGGCTGAAGCGCGACCAGGTCCACAATGTCCGACCAGTTGGCCCCGGCGGCGATGATGGTGTTCTTCGGCGCTGCCTCGCGGATGGCCGCAATGGCGCGCGCCTCAATGCCGGCCCAGCGGTAGCCGTCTTGCACTTCGGGCTCGTTCATCACCTCGAAGAAGACGCGCTCCGGGTCGCGGTCCGCATAGTGCGCTGCCAGCCGCCGCCACAGCATCACAAAGCGGGCTGCGCCTAGGTCTGAGGTGCGTACCGCCTGCTTGTAGCTCTCCTCGGGGTGAATGTCGATCTGCACTGCCATGCCGTCGGCCAGGATCGTATCCACAGCTTTGTCGAGACGCGCGAGAAAATCATGGTCCGACCCGCTCTCGCCGTCCATCGACTCCTCCAGCGGCACCGGATCGATGCTCAGGCGCACGTTGTCAAAGCCCAGCCGCGCCATCGTGGCGATATCGTCCGGCGTGGTCTCATGGTCGGTGTAGTCGGCCGAATAATCGCCGGCGTGCTGTGCAAACCAGATGGAAGCATTGATGCCATGGCGCAGATGCTGCGCGCGGGCAAAGGCAATCTTCACCTCAGCCGCGCGGTCTGGAGTCTGGGCCTGAACAAGAAGCGCGGAAACAAACAAGAAAGCAGCAAGCACGCGCGCAAAACGCATAAAAGAAACTCCTGAAACGGAAATCGATGCCGGGATAACGATACTACGCGGAGGAGCGGACTGAGCCGGTTGGTGTGAGCTTCGCAAAAAGCAACTGCAGATCCTTCGGCTTCATTTGCCGCAAAAAACGCGGCAAACTCCGCTCAGGATGACAACTCAAATTGTGATGCGAAATGGAATAGAAAGGCGATTACCGGCCCGAGGACTTCGGGCTGCTGGAGGATGCGGCCATCTGCAACTGCTCGTAGCTCTCGCGAAGGTACTTGTGCGGATTCACAGGCACCGAGTGCACGCGAACCTCATAGTGCAGGTGAGGCCCGGTCGAGCGGCCGGATTGGCCGACGTAGCCGATGACCTCCCCGCGCGTGACGTGCTGCCCGGCAATGACGGTGATCGAGGACAGATGCGCGTACAGGGTCGATACCTCGTGGCCGTGATCGATCATGATCTCGCGGCCGTAGCCGGTGCCCCATCCGGCGGTTGCCACGTCGCCGTCCGCCGTGGCGCGGACCGGGGTGCCGTAGGGAGCGGCAATGTCAATGCCGGCGTGGAAGGCGCCTTCACTGTTGAAAGGGTCCTGGCGCTCGCCGAAGCTCGACGTCACGCGACCTTCAATGGGCCAGAGCGAAGGCGCGTCGGCAAACTGCGTCCAGTCGCCGGCGAAGCCCGGCGTGAGCCCGCCTTCGAGCGCGCGCGAAACCTGCCCGTTCATCGCCTCGTTGCGCAGGGCGTAGAGCTGGTCGATGGAAAACTTCTCGTTCTGCGGATTGGCGTCGTAGGCCACGGCCAGCGCCGGCGGCGTGGGAACGTCCGCGGCGCGCGCCGCGTCGATGTGCGCGGTGCGGATGTTGTTGCGGAGGCCGTAGAGCGCGGTGACCTCATTGGCCAGCGCGCCCAGCGAGGCTACCTGCACGTCGCGGTCGTGAGCGACCTGCGCCATCTGCTGGTAGTTTTTGCGCAGCGTCTCGCGCTCCATGCGAACCTGGTTGAAGCTCTCGGTCTTGAGCAGCATTCGGGTGTAAGAGCCGGCGAGGCCCGCGATGGTGAAGGCGCCGACGACAGCCGCGGCTACGAATCCGTAGGCGTAATGCAGAGGGATGGGGACCTTGCGGACCCGGCCGTCTTCCTCGCGTGCCACGAAAAGGATGTAGTAGCGCTTGCGGAACATCACTGGTTTCACACACCGTCTGCCGGCGCTCGAAAAAGCCGGCGAAAATCGCACTCTCCGTCTCCTGCCGCACGACGGAATCGCAGCGTTGGCCGTCGATGCAGGCAGGATCAGCACGCATCCCTGCATCCGGTGGTCCCTTTACGGGCTCCTCGGGAACGCCAGATCAGGCTATCAAAGGCTCCGGGAGGGGTCAATGCGGAAAATCACAGTTGAAAAGGGGATTGCCGGTAGTGGGTCAGTCTGAAAAACAGCCCTCAGGGGCTAAAGCCCTTATCCCGATACGCCATCCCTGGCGCGACTGAAGCCGTGCCCTGTTACAAAACAAATTCAAATGGACCCACTACCGGATTGTCCGATCCTGGCCGGCGGTTTGCGATGTCCTATTCTGGTTCCTGTGGCGGTGTGCGGGAGAGATTCGGAAAAGGGTGAGCTTGCGCTGCTGCGCGGCATTCGCGCGCGCGCGGCGGCGCAGGCTTTGAGCGGCGTGCGCGTGGGGATTGGCGACGACTGCGCCGTGCTGGGCGTGCGCGCGGGCGAGGAGATTGCCGTCACTACGGATTTGAGCCTTGAGGGGCGGCATTTCCGGCTGGACTGGCATCCGCCGGAGGCGATTGGCCACCGGACGCTGGCGCGCGGCCTGAGCGACCTGGCCGCGATGGGAGCGCGGCCGGTGGCGGCGTTTCTCTCGCTGGCTGTTCCGCCGGAGCTGACGCGGGCGGGGCGCGGCAGCAAATCCCGGCGCGGCGGGAAAAGCTGGATTGACCGCTTTTATGACGGGTTGCTGGCGTTGGCGGAAGCGTACAACGTTCCTTTAGCCGGCGGCGATCTGGCCGAGTTTCCGCAGGTTGTGGCGGATATTGTGCTGGTTGGCGCGGCGCGGCGCGGGAAGGCGATGCTGCGCAGCGGCGCGCGAGCGGGCGATGCGATTTACGTGACGGGTGCGCTTGGAGGTTCGGCTGCGGGGCTGCGTGCTTTGCAGGCTCTCAAGGGGAAAAAGCCTTCCGCGCGGCTGGCTGCCGGGCTTGCGCCGCATCTTTATCCGCAGCCGCGGATTGCGCAGGGCCTGTGGCTGGCGCGGCGTGGCGCGGCTACGGCGGCGATGGACCTGAGTGACGGGCTTTCGATGGATCTGGCGCGGCTGTGCGAGGAGTCCGGCGTGGGCGCGGAGATCGACGAGCCGACGCTGCCCGTTGCGCCCGGCGCGACGCTGGAAGAAGCGCTCCACGGCGGCGAGGATTATGAATTGCTCTTTACCGCGCCGGCGGAGAAAAAACTTCCCCGCCGGATTGCAGGCGTGCCGGTTGCGCGGATTGGCCGGATTGTGCGGCGCGGGAGTGAAAACAAGCAGGCCCGAAGGCCGCGGGTGATTTTGCTCTCTGCGGCGGGCGCGACGGCGCTGGAGCCGGAGGGATGGCAGCATTTTCGCTCGGGCGGCTTGCAGGCAGGTCAGTAGGCGATGGTGAACTGCTGGCGGATGTGCCTGGGCTTTTCCAGCTCGTCCACGAGCGCGACGGCGTAGTCCTCGGCGGAGATTTTGCTCTCGCCGCTGTCCGTGGCTACGAGGCGCGTGCCGCCGAGGCGGAATTTGCCGGTGCGCTCGCCGGGCTGGATCAGCGCGGCCGGGCTGAAGTAGCTCCAGTCGAGATCGGATTCCTTGAGCACGGGCAGCACATCGCGATGGGCGCGTGCAACTCCGAGCCATGCAAGGGGAAAATCGGGCGCATCGACCAACTGCAGGCCCGGCGCGACTTCGAGGCTGCCTGCGCCGCCGACAACGATCAGCCGCTGGATGCCGGCTGCGGCGAGTCCCTTGAGCAGCGAGCGCACGGCATCGACAATGGCTTCGGGATTTTCAGCGGGCGGGGCGGTGGCTGAGATCGCGGCATCCGCGCCCCTGGCGGCCGCGGTTACGCCGGCGGGATCGTTTACGTCGCCGGCGATCACCGTCACTCCCTTTGCCGGGCTCACTTTGGCCGGGTTGCGAACTACCGCTGTGACCGAGTGGCCGCGGCTTACAAGCTCGTTGAGCACCCGGCTGCCAATCATGCCGGAGGCTCCAAACAGGACTACTTTCATGGGTTTTCTCCTGCTGGATGGGATGCGCGCGGCGGCTTGCGGGACTCGGGTGTTTTGATGCGCGCGGCGCGCGGTCTTGAGCGGCTATGATCGAAATTGTGAGTGCCGATAAGAAAATTCGCGTGCGTTTTGCGCCTTCGCCCACCGGAATGGTCCACGTAGGCAATGCGCGGACGGCGCTTTATAACTGGCTTTTTGCGCGCCGCATGGGCGGCGAGTTCCTCCTCCGCATTGAAGACACCGACCTTGAGCGGAGCGAGGCGCACTACGAGACGAAGCTCATCGAAGACCTGCACTGGCTCGGCCTCGATTGGGACGAGGGACCGGGCCGTCTCAACAACGCGCCCGAAGGCGCATATGGCCCCTACCGCCAATCCGAGCGCCTCGAAATCTACGCAAAGCACACCAAACAGCTTTTAAACGAAGGCAAAGCCTACCGCTGCTTCTGCACGCCGGAAGAGCTTGCGCAAGACAAAACTAAAGCTATCCGGACTCACCAGCCGCAGGTTTATCCTGGCCGCTGTCGCAATTTGAGCAAGGAGGCTATCGAAGCCAACCTGGCCGCAGGCAAGCCATTTGCAGTGCGCCTTAAAATCGAGAACCACCCATTGCGTTTCCACGATCTGGTGCGAGGAGAAGTAGAATTCGCACCGGAGACGGTAAGTGATCCCATACTCGTTCGTTCTTCGAGTGAGACTCCCTACGCCATCAACGCATTTGCGGGCACCGGCGTTCCCGTCTACAACTACGTCGTCACGGTGGACGACGCGCTGATGGGCATCACCCACGTCATCCGCGGAGACGACCATCTCTCAAACACGCCAAAACAGGTAGCAATTTACGAAGCCTTCGGCTGGAAGGTGCCGGAGTTCGCGCATCTTTCCACCATCCTCGGCGCAGACCGCGAGCGGCTTTCCAAGCGCCACGGAGCCACGTCCATCGCCAGCTTCCGCGAGATGGGCTACCTGCCTGAAGCGCTGGTTAATTATCTGGCCCTGCTTGGCTGGGGCGCGGAAGACGGCAAGACGGAGACCTTCACGCTCGACGAGCTTGCGCGGGTTTTTTCTTTGGAGCGGGTTACGCCTTCGCCGGCGGTTTTTGATTTCGACAAGCTGAACTGGCTCAACCGGCACTACATCAAGCTGGCTGCGCCGGAGCGGCTGGCGAAGCTGGCGCGGCCTTACTTTGCCGCGCGGCTGGAAAAGGCTGCGGCCGGGCCGGAGTCATGGCTTAAGCGGCTGGTTGCGCTGCTGGCGCCTTCGGTGGATCGTCTGGACGAGCTGCCGGCGAAGGCTGCGCCGGTTTTTGATTACGATGCCGAGGCGGCGCGGGCGAATCCGGAGAATGCGCCGCTGCTGGCGGTCGAATCCGCGCAGAAGGTTCTGGCGGAATTTGCTTCCCGCGTTCGCGCGCATCTGGGGCCGGTGACGCCGGAGATCTTCAAGGCGTGGATGAATGAGATCAAGGCTGCGACGGGCGCGAAGGGCAAGGAGCTTTTTCATCCGGTGCGCATTGCGCTGACCGGCGCTCACTCCGGCCCCGAGTTTGACAAGCTGCTGCCGCTGATTGAGGAAGGCTCATCGCTTGGCCTCGGCATCCTGAGCGTTCGGCAGCGGGTTGAGCGGTTTGTGGGAGTTTGAATCTCGTGAAAGACATCTTCTGGATCAAAACCGACAACGTTCCGTCCTTAGCGATTGTGCTGCGGCCACGCGGTGATGATTGGTTGGAAGATGAATTACGCCGGTTGAAGCAGAACAACATTGACACAGTTGTCTCCATGCTTGAAATGCACGAGGCAGTATCACTAGGACTTGCGGAAGAAGCAGTAGAAGCCGGCCGTGCAGATTTGCAGTTCCTCTCGTTTCCAATTCCAGACAGAGAAGTTCCGCACAATATCGTGGCGTTTCGTGAGTTTGCCGCCAACCTTGCCGAGCGTCTGAAAAATGGAGAGTGCATTGGCATTCATTGCCGTGGGAGCATTGGCAGAGCAACAATTGCCGGGGCCTGTGCTTTGATTCATCTTGGGTGGAATCCTCAGACGGCTCTTTTAGCTATCGAAAAAGCACGTGGAATCAATGTCCCTGATACACCTGAGCAGGCTGCATGGATTCTGCGCTATGAGGCTGGTGCATGACAGCGCCAATCATTGAACTTTGCTTTCCGCACACATGGATTGCAGAAATTCTGTCCGCGCGACCGCTCATTCTGCCGCAGCGGTCGTTTGTCTATCCGCAGGCCGCCGAAGAAGTCGAGCGCGGCGCTCTGGAAATTCTTATCCGTCCAGCGGGTGACGGAGCGCAGCCGTTTCTAGCCACCTGCGCGCTGGGCTTCCGCGATCCGTCCGCTCCCACCGGCCTCTGGTCCTGCCCAAACCCGGAAGAAATCTGTGCCGTCTCCGGCGGCTACGCATATCTCATCGACACAACTGCGCCCGAGCGCTTTACCATGCTTCCACTGCGTCCCGTCATGCAAATCAAGCCCGTCTTGGAAGCCAATCTGCTGTTCTTCGCCGGCCATCACAGCATCCTCGCGTGGGGCAGGGACGGCCTCGCATGGCAATCCGGCAAGCTCTCCGATGAAGGCGTGACGATTACCGGCGTAGAAGGCGACACGCTGCGCGGAATGGGCTGGGAGATGCGGACGGACAGGGAAACGCCGTTTGCGCTCGATCTAAAAACCGGGCAAGTGGCGACAGGTTGAAGGTATTGCGTTTTTGGCGCACGAAAAGCAACTGCAGATCCTTCGACTCCCTGCGGTCGCTCAGGATGACAGGCTAAAAGTGAGAGCGCGAGCTACGCAGTGAGCGCTATGGGGATGGCTTGTGGAAGCAGCGACTCGTAGGTCGCATAAACGCCGTCAAAGACCGCATCCCAGCTTGCGGTTTCGGCGTAGGCGCGGGCGGCTTGGCGCAGGCTCGCGTGCTTTGCGGGGTCGGTGAGGATTTCGGCTACGGCCGCGGCGAAGTGCGCGTCCGGCACGATGCGGCCGGTTTCGTTGTCGCGGACGATGGTGCAGGGGCCGCCATCCGGCGTCACAATCGCCGGGACGCCGCTCGATAGCGCCTCCAGCACTACGTTGCCGAAGGTGTCGGTGTGCGAGGGAAACACAAACAAATCCATGCCGGCGTAGGCGGCGGAGAGCGCTTCACCGCGCAGCACGCCTGGGAACTCGGCTCGATGCAGGCGCTCGCGCAGCCATTGTTCTTCCGCGCCGTGGCCTACGATGAGGAAGCGGAAATTCGTAATGCCCATGCGCTCCAGCTCGTCCTGCACGGCTGCTAGCTGCGCTACGTTTTTCTCAATCGAGAGCCGGCCGACGAAGCCGAGGACGAACTCATTGTCGTCTGCGCGGCGGGCGCGTTTGGAGGGGTGAAAGAGCGCGGCATCGACGCCGCGCGGCATCAGCTGGCACTTGCGGCCGGTGGCGCGTTCGAGCAGACGGCAGAGATCGCGGTTGGGAGCGAAGAGCAATTTGGCTATGGAATAAAACCTGGCCGCGGCGGTCAGCGTGAGATCTTCAATTTTCTGGCCGGTGGAAGCCGCACGGCCGGCGGGCAGCAGGCGCAGGAACCATTCGGCGCGACGGGCGGCGTACTCGTGCACATTGGTGTGCCAGCTCGCGGCCAGCGGCAGGCTGAGATGGTGCGCGAGGCCCGCGCCGAGCATTCCCACTTCGCTGGGGCCGGTGATGTGGATCAGGTCCGGCGAGAAGCGCGCGAGTGTTTCTTCAATCAGCGGCACGTGGCGCGGGAAGGCGGGATCGAAGCGCAAATCTTTTTCGAGCGCGAAGGAAAAAATTCCGCGTGGAAGCTCGAGGGTCCACACGTTGCCGTCGCGATGCAGGCTCTCTTCGCGCTCGCCGGCGCGCACGCAGAGGAACGGCAGGTTGCGGCGGCGCGCGAAGGCCTCAAAGTGGCGGCTGGTGTGCGCGACTCCGTTGATCTCGTGGAAGGAGTCGGGGAAGTAGGCAATGCGTGGGGCGAAATCGTTCATCAGCGTCTGGTGCGGTGCTTATCCCAGGTCCGAAAAGACGGACCTGGGGCACCCACATGGTTATCCTTCCTGCTCGCCGAGGGCGAGGCGCAACTGGCGCGACTCGCTCCAGGCAAACCGAAGCCCCCTGGAGACCGGCGCGATGCCCATCAGCAGCACCAGCGCGATTCCCCAGCGCATGACCGGGGGCGCGCTGCCGTCCGGCCAGAGCTCGCTCAGCGGGCGGACTACGCCGTTCGAGTCGGGATGATAGACGCGCTCATCCCAGCGCTGTGAGCCTGCGGGGAAATCCGGATAGTGACGGATTGCGTCCAGCGTCGATTGCAGGATGCGGTGCTTCCACGGGTTGGCGTACTGCGGCATGAAGAGCACGTTGCTCTTTTTCTCGCGGCGAATCTCGTGGACGAACTCGGTGAAGCTGGCGGCGCTGGTCAGGTTGATGTTGGCGTTCGGCTCCACGCCGTGGCGGTCGCCGCCGGAGATCAGCAGCATGTTCCACTTCTCGGCCAGGCGGCGCACCTCGCGGTTTTCTTCCCAGTGGCGCAGGCCGTTCAATTCAAGAGCGTGGAGGAAGTTGCCGTACCTGAGCAGGAACTCGTTCACCAGGAACTCGTGCTTCTCTTTGCCGATGAGGAAGAGATCCCAGAGCGGGTGGTTGAAGACCACCAGTACATTCGGCTCATCGTTGAGCGCCGCCAGGATCTCGCCCAGGCGCGCCTCATCCGGATTCTTCGTGTAATCCCCCAGCGTGGCCATCCACTCGGCGGCGCGGGCGCTGGGCAGATTGTGCACGCCGAGGTGGAAGTCCTGAATGCCGCCGTAAGGCGCGCTCCACTCGACGGAGACGGGAATCTGCCGGGCGCTGGGCACGGTGCGCAGCAGCATGGGCGCGTTGATGGTGTCGTGGTCGGAGATCGAAACCATCGAAGCCACGCCAAGGTCTTCAATCTGCCTGCTTTCCAGATCGAAGGCCAGCTTGGGCGTCATCGGCGGGGTCCAGTAGCTGGCGGCGTAGTTCACGGCCACGCTGTGGTTATCCCTGGAGCGGCGCTCCATGCGGGAGATGATGGGCCGCATGATCGGATACTGGTTGCCGAAGTTGGCCAGAAAATCCAGCGTTTCCCTGGACTGGTTGGTGTGGCTGTGCAGAGAGACGCCGGCGCGGTAGCCGTCGGCGGCCTTGCGGTCGCGCCAGAGGTAGGAAACGGTCGATTGAGCCATTGCTTCTCCTTTCCTCCCATCCCCAGACGTTTTGGCGCGCCCGCCCGCCCCCGAGAAGTGCGCTAACCCATTGCCGGATGGGGTTTTACCGCAATCCAGTTTGAAGTATGAGCGTGAACGAGCCGTGAAAACGTGGCAAAGATGCGTTCAATTTGCAGGGGAATCAATCAAGACAACCGGAGAAACCGGCAGAAAACCCCAGAAATACCGGACAAAACGCAGCTACGTCCCTCCTTTGCTTGGTATGCTTGCGGCCTCCTTTCAAGCCAGTTTCGGATGCAGCTTATGGAAGCCTGTGGCTTCCTGGTACGCCCGGCCGAAGGATACGAGCTTTCGATCCTCGTAGTGCGCGGCCAGAAAGGTGATAGAAACCGGCGTGCCCGGCCCGCCGATGTTGTCGCTTTCGCCGTTGTCCACGCTCGGCGGAGGCGGAGCGTCGGCTCCGCGCAGGCCGTTGGGAACAATCAGCGCCGGATGCCCGGTAAGATTGGTCACCACAAGCTGCTCGTCCACGGTCGGCGTCACGATAATATCGACGGCCTGGAAGAGCGCGGAGACCTGTTCGATGGCCAGCGTGCGAGCGCGGGCGGCCTGGATGTACTCGACGGCAGGGTAAAAGCGGGCGGTGCGGAAGATGTTGGGCCAGTCTTCGGCGGATTGCTCGGTGAGCAGCTTGTCGCGTCCGGTGATGGTCAGCTCGTCAAAGGCCGCGGCGGCTTCAGCCTCCAGCATCGGCGTCATCGCGCCGTAAGGCAGCTTCGGCAGCTCCACCGGAACCAAGTTCACGCCCATCGCGCGCAGCTTGTCGAGCGCAGCCAGATCGTATTTGCGGTCATAGAGAACCCGCGCCCATTCCGCCTGCCTCCGCGCATTGCCTGCCTCGCGCTTCTGCTTTTCTTCGGCAGTCTCGTTCGGCGCGGCAGCCTGCAATTCCAGCGGCTTCGGCGCATCGAAGGCGCTCTTCAGATAACCGATACGCAGGCCGCGCCAGTCGTAGAGCGAATCCCAGCGAAAGACCGCTGGAGCCACGGAAGTATCCTTCCCATCCGGCCCGTAAATCGCCTGAAGCACCAACGCGCAGTCCTCCGCCGAGCGGCAAATCGGCCCCAGCTTGTCCATCGTCCAGCTCAGCGCCATAGCGCCGGTTCTCGGCACAAAGCCAAAAGTAGGCCGCAGCCCTGAATCTCCGCACCGCGTCGAAGGCGAAGAGATCGACCCCAGCGTCTCCGAGCCGATCGCAAAGCCCACGCACCCGGCGGCCACGGCCGAAGCCGGTCCCGCCGACGAGCCGCTCGAACCCTGCTTCGGATTCCATGGATTCCGCGTCTGCCCGCCGAACCAGTGGTCGCCCATGGCCAGCGCGCCCAGCGTGAGCTTGGCCACCAGCACGGCCCCGGCCGCATCCAGCCGCTGAACGACAGTCGCGTCCTCGTCAATCACCTGGTGCTCAAAGCCGCCCGCGCCCCACGTCGTCGGATAGCCTTTAACGGCGAGCAAATCCTTCGCGCCCCACGGAATTCCGTGCAGCGGCCCGCGGTATTTTCCGGCGGCAATCTCCGCATCCGCCTGCGCGGCTTGTTTCAGCGCGCGTTCCTCGGTGAGCGTGATGACGAAATGCAGCGTCGGGTCGTAGCGCTTGAGCCGCACCAGGTACATCTTCGTCAGCTCGACAGAAGTGATCTTGCGGCTCACCAGGAGACGGCTTAATTCGGAGACAGAAGCAAAGGCCACGTCTTCAACGCGCGCTGGAGCTGCGGGGATCGGTACGGCGGGGCCTCCGGCGCGCATTCCCGGATCGGGCGGCAGCTTGGCCCCCGCCGGCAGCGGATGAAAGACAAACGAAGGCGCGACGGAGTTTGCCAGGTGCAGCTTGCGGATGGCCTTTTCAGAATCGTTCTGGTCCGCCAGCCCGTCGATCATCATCTGCTTCTGCTCGGCAGTAAACGGCCCCACGCCCGCGAGGATCGCCGCCTGGTCGATCATCTCCGGCGTAATCTTCGGCGGTTTCGGTTGGTCCGCTCCAGTGGTTTCCTGCGCCTGCGTAGCAAGCGTAT
>JASHPD010000085.1 GCA_030038315.1 Acidobacteriaceae bacterium | reverse complement strand
CTGGCGCGGCTGGTGGCTTATGCGGCTACCGGGTGCCTGCCGGAAGAGATGGGCGTTGGTCCTATTTTTGCGATTCCGAAGGTGCTGAAGAAGGCGGGATTGACGCTCAACCAGATCGAACTGATCGAGCTGAACGAGGCTTTTGCGGCGCAGTCGCTGGCTGTCCTCCGTGAGCTGGGAATCGATCCTGCGAAGGTGAATGTTAACGGTGGGGCGATTGCGCTTGGGCATCCGCTGGGATGCACGGGGGCCAAGCTGACGGCTACGCTTCTCAGCGAGATGCGGCGGCGCAACGCACGCTATGGCATGGTGACCATGTGCGTGGGCGGCGGCATGGGCGCGGCGGGGATTTTTGAGTTGTTGAACTAAACGCTTATTACTTTTGAGCCGGCGTTAGTTTGAGCGCGTAGGCGTACTGGCAGCTTGCACCGGCGGGGAGCGTTACTTCCAGCGCGTCGGCTCCTTGTGTCCACTTCACTTTTTTGGTTGAGCCTAGCAACTCCACGTTGCCGATGGGGAAGTTTGCGGCTTCGTGCGCCCAGCCCAGCGAATGGATGACTGCCTTGCCGTCTTTGGGGCAGGCCATGCCGATGGCGTAGACATTCTGGCCCTTGGCGGTGAAGCGGAAGTCTTCGGTGGTGTAGGCGTGGACGTCGGTGTCGCTGAAGGTGCCGGCTTTGACCTGCGTGGGGCCTTCGCCGTAGGTGATCCACGGGGTGGTCGAGTAGATCGCATCGCCGTTGATCTTGAGCCATGCGCCGATGTCGCGGAGAGTGGACTGGACTTCGTCGGGGATGGTGCCGTCGGAGCGCGGGCCGATGTTGAGCAGCAGGTTGCCGTTCTTGCTCACGATGTCCACGAGCTGGTGGACGATGAACTCGGGTGATTTGAAGGTGTCGTTCTGGATGTAGCCCCAGCTTTGGTTCGAAACCGAGGTGTCGGTTTGCCAGTGGTCTTTGAGAATGTGGTCCTGCGCACCGCGCTCGAAGTCGCGTGCGCCGGCCTTCCAGGGCAGGTCGTCGATCTTGATGTCGATGACGCCGCCGTAGTTGTGCGCGGCGGCAAAGTTGTAATAGAAGGAGGCGAACTCGGTGATCTCAGGCCGGTAGCCTGGCTGGCCGGCCCACCAGTCAAAGTAGACGACCTCGGGGTGGTACTTTTCGACGATCTCCGAGGCGCGGGCGAGCCAGTCGCGGGCAAAGGCCTGGCTGACGTAGGTGAAGTCCTGCTGCATGAAGTCGGAGTTGCCGCCGTCGATGCGCTGGTGCGCGGGGCCGTAGAGCGAGGCGTAACGCGGGTCGTTGACGTCGGAGCGGAAGGTGCGGCCGCCGTCGAAGAACCAGTCGTGCTCGGCGCGGTGGAAGCTGATGCCGAAGTGCAGGCCCTGGGCGCGGATGGCTTTTTCAAGCTCGCCGAGTGTGTCGCGCCTGGGGCCCATCTTGACGACGGTCCAGTCGGAGAGCGCGGAGTCGTACATGGCGAAGCCGTCGTGGTGCTCGGCAACGGGAATCACGTATTGCGCGCCGGATTCCTTGAAGAGCTGCGCCCAGGCGTCGGCGTCGAAGTGCTCGGCCTTGAAGAGCGGGATCAGGTCCTTGTAGCCCTTGGACGGGTCTCCGTTGGCGAAGCGGGTCTGGAAGTCTTTATAGGTGCTGTCTGTTCTCTGGTACATGTTGCGCGGGTACCACTCGCTGCCGTAAGCCGGAACCGAGTAGACGCCCCAATGGATGAAGATGCCGAATTTGGCGTCCTTGTACCATTGCGGCTGCTGGTACTTGAGCAGCGTGGCCGCGTCGGGGCGGTAAGGGCCGTCGTTGGCCTGGCGGTCGGTTTCAGCGAGGATTTTGGCGCGGACGGCGTCGTATTTCGAGACGGATTGCTGCCATTCGCGGTCGATTTCCGCGGCGGATTTGACGCCCTGTGTAGGGGCTAATGGGTCGGACTGGGCCCTATTGGCTTGAGGCAGAAGCAGAGACGCGACCATAAAAAGAGCCAGAGGCGCAAGACGCAGTGGATTTGCCATAGGGCCGCATCGTAAATGGCGGCGCGGGAGCGTGTAAACGGTTGCAGGATGACGGCGCGTCAGGCGGCTAGTGGGCGAATCTTCCGCCGCTTCTTCTGCGACTCTATCCACAGGTCGTACTGGAGCTGAGCTTTTGAGAAGAAATCGGGCGAGAGAGACAGCGCCTGCCCAAGCCGGATGCTGAGGTCCACGGTAATTGCCGTGCGCCCATTCAGGATGCGGGAGATGGTGGCCCGCGTTACGCCGATGTGCCCGGCCAGCTCAGTGGCGGTGCGGTTGCCGAGAAACTCCCTTAACAGTTCGCCGGGGCTTGCAGGGTTGTACATGGCGCTCATGGAAAATCTCCCTAGTGGTAGTCCTGATAATCGACGAGAATCGCGTCTTCGCCCTCAAAGGTGAAGGTCAATCGCCAGTTGCCGCTGACGCTGACAGCCCAATGGCCTGCCAGATTTCCTTTCAGCGGATGCCAATCCCAGCCAGGCCGATTCATATCGAGCGGCGTAGAGGCGAGATTCAGCGTCGTGAGCTGGAGACGCAATCTGTCAGCGTGTTTGGGTTGGATTCCCGCCTTCGAGCCAGTCGTGAAGAATCTCTCAATGCCTCGATGATGAAAGCTCCGGATCACTATGCGAGTGTAACATGACGTGTTACGCGGGGGTGAGCTGTTTTCATGGTCGAGCCAGGCTGCTGCCGACCAGCATGAAGGGGTCAGGCTGGACGTGACAACCGGATGCGGAAGTGAAGCTCCACGTGGAGCCGCCGGCGAAGGTCACGGAGTTGAGATCGATGGTTTCAAGGACGGCAAAGCCGGGAAGGCGGAAATCGCCGGAGAAGCTGCCGTCGCCGTTGGAGGCGAATTTTACCGTAACGGTACGGGTGAGCTGCGGGCGTTGGACGGGCGCTGGATGCGAGAGCGCGATGGGCTGATTGGGGGCTTTGGACGGTGTGGCGGATTGGGGCGGTCCGAGTGGCTCCATTTTTGCGACACCGCCTTGCACTCCGCCGTATTGGACTTCGAGCGGCATGGCGGACCTGGAGGCGGCATAGCCGTGCGCGGTGATGGTTGCGGAGAGAATCTGACGGTCCTGCGGGGCGGTGAGCGTGAGGCTGGGCGTCATGGCTGGCTCTTGGGGAATCTTGCTGCCATCCTGCGCGCGCAGGATATGCAGGCCGCCTCCCTGGCGCGCATCCATCGCAATGGGGCAGCGGGATGCGGCTGCGATCCACGCCTGGACTTTTTGCGCTTCAGCAGCCGCTTGCAATTTCAATTTTTCATTCGAGCTTTGTGCAGGCTGCTGGGCGGATGCGGCAACGGCAAATGCGGCGAGACAAAGCAGGACGGCAGATTTCATCGCGGGCCTCCTGATTCTTGAGAGGAGAAATCGCGTACGGCAACACGATACGCCTGCCGGGAGAGCGAATCAATCGGCGGCGAGATGCGGGCGAAAGGCAAAAGCAGATCCTTCCCTCCGCCTTCTACCGCAGCGAGCAAAGATCGCTCGCCGGGGACCCCGGCGAAAAGCGGCTACGGTCAGGAGGACACTTCTTACTTTGGCTGGTTCCCGCGATGCTTGCTCCCGACCAACGGGAGGACCACGGCAGCCGCGTGGTGGCCGGAACCGGGGTCCCCACGAAACGATTTGTGTTTCGTGGGGTGAGGAGGCCGCAGTCCGCCCTGCGCGCAGCAGTGTGTTACCGTTGCATTACGGGCGTTCCTTTTGGGAGGCCGGGCAACGATCGCATGTCTCAGCAGCCGGAAGTGTCGACGATTCCCCCGAGCCCCGTTGTGAGCCCCACTTCAGGACAGGCTGCCGGCCAGATTGCCGGCCCGGTTTCGGGCCAGGCACAGGCCTCCAATCTCGACGGCTCCGGTCTCGACGGCTTCGGTCCCAATGGAACCAGTCCCAACATCAAACAGGGTGTTTCCGAAGGCCCGCGGCGGATTCCGCCTTGGCTGGAGCGTGCGGAGCTTTTTCTGCGCGTGCTGCTGCGCATGTATATCGGCATCGCGGTCTGCTACGCGCCGTGGTCGCGCCTTTTCTGGGACCAGAATCCGCTGTTTCTGCAATTCCCGTCGGTGGGGGTCTTTGTTGCGCACGGAGCCGTGCGGGGCCTTGTCTCCGGGCTGGGGCTGCTGAACCTTTGGATTGCGTTTCGGGATGCGATTCGGCAAAGAGAGGAATGATGGAACAGGGTACAGGGCACGGGGTACAGGGTACGGTTGCTGATGCTGCGCGTGTTGATGGCGCGCCTGCTCCGCTGGCGCGGGCGCCGCTGGCGTATGAGAATCCGGCGTTTCTGAATGGGCCCGATGGGCGGCTGATGCGGATTCTGGCTGAGTACTCCGAGCCGCTGGCGCGGTTCCGGCGGGAGCGGGTGCAGGATACGGTCGTCTTCTTTGGCTCGGCGCGGTTTCGCGGGCGCGAAGAGGCTGAAGGGGCGCTGGAACTGCTGGAGAACAGCTACGCGGCAAAGAGCGCGTCGAGCGCGGAGCAGCCGGCCAGCGCGGAGGCGATTGCCGCGGGGACGGCGACCGAACTGCAGCGCAAGCGCGCCGTGGCGGCCGTGGAGATGGCGCGCTACTACGAGGATGCGCGGCGGCTGGCTTTTCTGCTGACCAACTGGGCCAAGACGATTCCTTCGCGCAAGCATCGCTTTGTGGTCACCTCCGGCGGCGGGCCGGGCATTATGGAAGCCGCCAACCGCGGCGCATACGAGGCCGGCGGAAAGACGATCGGGTTGAATATCCGGCTGCCCTTTGAGCAGGCGCCGAACCCGTACATCACGCCGGAGCTGAACTTCGAGTTCCACTACTTCTTTATGCGCAAGCTGTGGTTTGCCTACCTGGCCAAGGCGCTGGTGGTCTTTCCGGGCGGCTTTGGGACGCTGGACGAGATGTTTGAGATTCTGACCCTGGCGCAAACGCATAAGCTGGCCAAAAAGATGACGATCGTGATCTACGGGCCGGAGTATTGGAAGCGCGTGCTGAACGTGGATGCGCTGGTGGACAGCGGGGCGATCTCGCCGGGCGACGTGGAGCTGCTGCAGTTTGCCGATACGCCGGAAAAGGCCTTTGAGCTGCTCAAGCAGGGGCTGGAAGAGAATCATCTGAAGCCGGAGGCCGCAGCCGGTAAGCTGCCCGACACGCGCACGCCGGAGCCGGAATTGCTCTCCGGGGTGAGCGTGGAGGAATTCCTCGGGCCGGAACTGGCTAAGACGCGGAATTAGAGCGGTTTTTCAGTTCGTATGAGGCATTTCAAGCGTGGTGCAAGGCGGCTTTTTCTTTCAGGAAAAAGCCACTTAGCAGTTGCGGCTTCGCTCTACAGCAACTGGAAAACCGCTATAACTTGCGGAAAAATGCACTGAAAATGGTGCAGACGGCGGACATTACTAAAGTCCAATGCGATGCTTGGCGCGATCCATTACCCCCTCTAAAAAAAAGTTTTGCATCGGCGGCTGTAAAGGATTGACTGCTTGACGGTTAAGTGCGAAAAATGGCGTGAGAAAATATATTCGCCTTGCGTTCTCCTTTTATTTAGAATCAATCCTTTAGCGGTTTTGTGCTCTGATCCACAGAGCCACAGATTCTGGTGGTATTAGAAAAAAATTTTGTGGCGCTGAATGGGCCATTATGGCTCTAACGCGCAAAGCCGCAAAAGCATACCTCAGGGCCTGAAGGCCCAACTTATTTCACAGCACTTATTGCCGGGGCTGAAGCCCCGGCCTA
>JASHPD010000084.1 GCA_030038315.1 Acidobacteriaceae bacterium | reverse complement strand
CTGGTGGCGCAGCTCGATGTAGCTGGGAATGCGCGTGCGGCTCGGCGCGGCAATCTGCACCAGCGTAACGTGCTCGCGGTGCCACGGATGCTCTTCAAGAAGACGCTCAAAGGCCATCAGCCGCTCGACAATGCCCTTGGTGTAATCCATGCGATCGACGCCGAGAATAATCCGCTCCGCCTTCGCATTGAACTCGTACAGCAGCTCATCGAGCGTCGCCTGAGGAGCCTTATGATCGTCGCCGCTAAGATCCGTCGCCACGCTGATCGGATAAGCGCGGGCGGCTGTTATATGCCCGCGGCGCAGCACCGTCATCTGGTCGCGGTTGGTGCGCGACTCAAGCGCGCGATCCACCGTATCGAGAAAGTTGTTGCAGTGCGTGGGAATGTGAAAGCCGATCAGGTCCGCGCCCAGCAGCCCATCCAGCAGCTCCGCCTGCCACGGGCAAATGCCGAAAGCCTCCGGATTGGGCCACGGAATATGCCAGAAGATCGCCACGCGCGCATCGGGCCGCGCGTTCTTAATCATGCGCGGCAGCAGCGCAAAATGATAATCCTGCACAAAGACCAGCGGCTCCTCGCTGCCTTCCATCTCTTCGAGCAGTGCATGGGCAAACTTGCGATTGACCGCCTGGTACGTCTCCCAATCCGTCGCGCGAAAGACAGGACGCGTGTGCGCAATGTGGCAGAGCGGCCAAAGCCCCTCATTGGCAAAGCCGTCGTAGTAGTGCGTTTCTTCCTCAGGCGTAAGCCACACGCGGCGCAGCGTGTAGCGCGGATCGTCGGGCGGCACGCGCAGCCGGTCGAACTCGTCCACTGTCGCGCGATCCTCATCGCCGCTGCCGGAAGCAACCCACACGCCGTCGCAGGCGCGCAGCACCGGCTCAATCGCCGTAACCAGCCCGCTCGGCGGAACCACGCAGACAATCTCTTTGCCCTGCCGCGTGTGAATGTAAGGCTCGCGGTTGGAAACCGCAAAGATGCGGCTCGATCCGCTCTTCTGGCGGATATGCGCGGTCAGCCGTTCGGCGGTCCACAGGCTCTCACCCGCTTCGCGCAGTTGCGCTTCCGTTGCCGCTGCCGCGCGTGCTTCAAACAGGCTTTCGGTCAGATTCTCCAGCTCACGCTCCAGCGGTGTAAACCAGCTCAGGCCGGAATTCTGCTCCGGCGAGTGGCTCACCGGATGCCCCATGCGCAGCCGGCGCAGGCGCTCGGCCAGCCGCGAGGCCGGCAGCATCAGGAGCCAGCGAACCATCAGAAGCGTCACGCCGAAGATCACCAGCACGGAAGCCAGGATGCGCCAGAAAGTATGCTGCCAGACCAACGCGCTCTCGGCGCGGATGGAGTCGGCGTCTTCGAGAATCACAAGCGCGCCGGCAACTTTTCCATTCGTGTGCAGCGGCACCGATTCTTCCAGCCAGTTCTGGTTTCCCGTATGGCTGAATGCGCCCTCATTGCGCCCGCGCTTGAGCGTATCTTGAATCGGAGCCGGATGAATGGCATCGAGCAGCGTCACTGGACCGGAGGCGGCCAGCAGCCTTCCCTGCGCGTCATAGAGAGCGATGGCCAGCGCGGCATTCTGCTGGCCCAGCAGATAAGAAAACAGCGACGGCTGCGGAGTCACGCGCTCCGCAAACATCTGTTCCAGCGACGGCTGAAGCCCGGTGCCCAGCGCAATAGCCCTGTTCTCAAGCTCCACGCGCAGAATATGTTTATGAGCCAGAACCTCAAAGTATGTGGAGGCGAGAGAAACCGCGGTAATGCAGACTGCAAGGGCGAGAATTAACTGATAACGGAACGAACGCATCCCAACCCTCCTAAAAATTCTTTAGGCAATAAAGAAACAGCAATACAAGAATCGAGCCAACTGGGTCGGTCGAGCGGGCTCTCCATTTATTTTAGCCTTTGCCGTGCGCGCGCGTCGCCTTTCACGGGAATGCTTGCAGAATGAGCGCGATCCGGGCGCCGCATATTACTCAAGCCGCGCAATGCGCTATCCTGTCGAAGAGAAAACCGGAACCGATGGCGATTGAAGCGATCGACAGGGCAGCCAGGCAGTTCGTCTCGACGGTGCAGGACTACTCCCTGTTCGTCACTCGCGCCGTGCTGAATTTTTTCAGCCCGCCCATCTACTGGTCCGACATTGTTCAGCAGGCCGACATCATCGGCGTCGGCTCCACCATCATTGTCGTCTTTGCCGGCTTCTTTACCGGCGGTGTGCTGGCCATCCAGTCCGCGGCCACCCTGGCCGCCTTCGGCGCAACCGCCGTCACAGGCCGCTTCGTCGCCATGTCCATGATCCGCGAGCTCGGCGCCGTCCTCACCGGCATCATGGTCTCCGGCAGAAACGCCTCTTCCATGGCCAGCGAGCTGGGCTCCATGGTCGTCACCGAGCAGATTGACGCCATGCGCGCGCTCGGCGTCGATCCCATGCGCAAACTGGTCACGCCGCGCATTGTGGCCACCATGACCATGCTGCTTTTTCTCACCATCGTCGCGGACTTCTGCGGCATCCTCGGTGGAGCCGCGGTCACCGTCTTTATGAACGGCCAGAACGGCACGCAATACTTCTCCATGGCCTACCAGTACCTGCATGTGCAGGATGTTCTGCAGGGCCTGGTCAAGCCGGTGCTCTTTGGATTCATCATCGCGTCCATCGGCTGCTTCTACGGCCTGCGCACAACCGGCGGCACGCAAGGCGTTGGCAAATCCACCATTCAGGCCGTGGTCTTTGCCTCGGTCATGATCATCTTTGTGGATCTGCTCATCAGCGTAGTCATGGTCTCCATCTTCTAATGAACACCCTGGCCGCATCTTCGACAGAATCCGTGGCTCGCGCACCCGAGCCTGTCATCGAGTTCCGCGGCGTAACCGTCTCCTTCGACGGCCCTCCCGTGCTGCGAGAGATCACCTTCTCGGTTGCTCCCGGCGAAACGCGTGTTCTGCTCGGTCCCGCCGGCGTGGGCAAAAGCGTCCTGCTCAAAACCGCCAATGGCCTCGTCCAGCCGGACAGCGGAACCGTCCTGCTCTTCCAGGAGAGAATCTCCGGATTACCGGAGCAGGAGCTGTTTCCCCTGCGCGCGCGAACCGGAATGGTCTTTCAGGAAGGCGCGCTCTTTGACTCGCTGAGCGTGCGCGACAACGTCGCCTATCAGTTGATTCAGGAGCGCCTGCCGGATGAAGAAATCGATACGCGCGTGCTGGAAGCGTTGCGCTTTGTCGGCCTTGAAGAAACCTTCACTCTTTTTCCCGGCAGTCTCTCCGGCGGAATGCGCCGCCGCGTGGCCATCGCCCGCGCGCTCATCCACCGCCCGGAGTTTCTGCTCTACGATTCACCCACAGGCGGCCTCGATCCTGTAACATCAACCACGATCATCGAATTGATCGTCAAGCAGCGCGACGTCTACAAAACGCCGTCGCTCCTGGTCACGCACCGCCTGCAGGACGCTTTCACCCTATGCACCAGCCGTTTCGACAAGGATCAAGATAAAATGGTTCCGCTGCCCGATGGCGAAACCGAGCACGGAACAACATTTCTGATGCTCAACGAAGGACGTTTGATCTTCGACGGCTCACTGCACGATCTTGTGCACAGCCAGAATGAATTTGTACGCGAATTTCTGGAGTAAGAAGAATGGGATTCAAATTTCAAGGCGTGGATTTTCTCCATCTCGACGCGGGTTTCAGTGAAGATGAACTGCTGGTTCGCAAAACCGCACGCGATTTCGTCCAGGACAATCTCGTTCCCATCATCGAAGAATGCTTCCGCGAGGGACGCTTTCCGCGCGAGCTTGTGCCGGTCATGGGCGAGCTCGGTTTCTTCGGCGCAAGCCTTCACGGCTACGGCTGCGCCGGCATGTCGAATGTCGAGTACGGCCTGGTCATGCAGGAGCTCGAGCGCGGCGACTCCGGCTTCCGCAGCTTCGTCAGCGTGCAATCCGCGCTGGTCATGTATCCCATCTACACCTTCGGCTCCAACGAGCAAAAGAACACCTGGCTCCCAGCGCTCGCCAAAGGCGAAAAGCTCGGCTGCTTCGGACTCACCGAACCGGGCTTCGGATCGAACCCCGGCGGCATGACCACCACCGCGCGCAAATCCGGCGGCGAGTACATCCTCAACGGCGAAAAAATGTGGATCACCTCCGGCTCCATCGCCGACGTCGCCGTGATCTGGGCAAAAGTCGAAGACGAAGACAACCGCGTGCGCGGCTTCCTCGTTGAAACCAACCGTCCCGGCTTCTCCGCCAAAGACGTGCATGGAAAATGGTCGCTGCGCGCCTCCGTCACCAGCGGCCTTTCCTTGCAGGACGTGCGCATCCCCGCATCGAATCTGCTCCCCGGCACCGGCGGCTTGAAGAGCCCGCTGATGTGCCTCAATCAGGCCCGCTACGGCATCAGTTGGGGAGCCATCGGCGCGGCTATGGATTGCTACTCCACCGCGCTCGAATACGCCAAAACCAGAAAGCAATTTCACGGCCAGCCCATCGCCAGCCACCAGCTCGTGCAGGAAAAGCTGGTATGGATGGTCAGCGAAATCTCCAAGGCGCAACTGCTCAGCCTGCACGTCGGCCGCCTCAAGGACGCAGGCACGCTAAGCCACGAGCACATCTCCCTGGCCAAGCGCAACAATGTCTGGATGGCGCTCGAAACCGCCCGCATGGCGCGCGACATTCTCGGCGCCAACGGCATCACCGAGGATTACCCCATCATGCGCCACGCCATGAACCTTGAATCCGTAAAAACCTACGAAGGCACGCACGACATTCACGCCCTGATCCTCGGCCAGACCATCACCGGCATCGGCGCGTACTGATTTCCGCGTTTGAATTTCCGCTTCAATAGTGTCCTGATTGGTATTTGCTTTGAAAGGGCACGACTTCAGTCGTGCCGAAAACACGCACAATACATTCGGGCTTTAGCCCCTGAGGGAAGGTTTTCTGGAAATCAGAACACTAGCTGCACGTT
>JASHPD010000083.1 GCA_030038315.1 Acidobacteriaceae bacterium | reverse complement strand
ACTTGGATTTGAGAAATGTCGCAGCTTCAGAGACTCGATCGAAGTACGTCATGGCACTCTCGTCATTCTACAAGGGCGCAAACGATAGACTTGTCAGAGAAACATCAGGAGCGTTGCGTGAAAGAGATTGTCGCCGTCATCTTCGGGCTTGGGCTGGTCTGCAACGCGTTGCTATTCGTTCCGCAGGCCATCGCCCTCTGGCGCAAAAAGACCGATGAGGGCGTTTCGCTCATCACCTTCGGCGGCTTCAGCATCCTGCAGGTGATTGGCATTGTCCACGGCGCCTATCAGCACGACTGGTCGCTGATCCTCGGCATGAGCGCAAGCCTGCTGACATGCGGCACGGTCACGATGCTGACGGTGTTCTATCGCACAAAGCGGCTGAACTCCCGATAGTAATCAAACTGCCGGCTGACTGGCTTTCTCGCGGCCGGTGCTGTTCCGGAGACGAAATGCGAGGATCAGAATCGCTCCAAAGGTAACGGCAATTAATGCTAATAGGCTGCCGTCATAAGTCGCCATCATGCACGTCAGAACCGGAAAGAAAGAAGCGAGAGTCACTAAGAATATCTGAAAATCAAAATGAGCAAATCCGCCGCCTGAAAATGTATATCCTGTCATCATAAAGATTCCACCCAGCAGCCATACACCGGCCATCATTGCTATGCCATGGTGAGTGAAACCCTCACGATCCGCTTTCTTCAGCACCAATGCGTAGGCCAGTAGCAACGTCAGTGGACAAATGCCCGACACCATCCACACCTGTTTTGTATCGAACTGATAGCCCGACAATGCGTGAATCAGAACATCTGGCAGCCAGAAGCTGAATGCTCCAAGCAAAGCAAATATGCTGAACTTGCGCGGATTCTTAATGAGCCGACGCATACACCCTCATTATGCGCTTCTTCCGCTGATTTCATCTCAAAAACATTCCCGCAATCGAAGCCGAAATCAGATTCGCCATCGTTCCCGCAAGCATGGCGCGAACGCCGAGCTTGGCGAGATCGTTCCTGCGCTCAGGCACCAGCGCACCGATGCCGCCGATCTGCATTCCGATGGAGCCGAGGTTGGCGAAGCCGCAGAGCGCAAACGTCGCAATCGTGAACGAGCGCGGGTCGAGCGTGGCTTTCTGCGCGCCGAGGCCGATGTAGGCGATCACCTCGTTCAGTGCCATGCGCGTACCGAGCAGGTTGCCGATTGCACCGCAGTCGTGCCATGGCACGCCGATGAGCCACGCGATGGGCGCGAAGACGAAGCCGAGAATCTGGCCGAGGCTCGACGGGAACCAGCCGATATGCACGTGTATCCATGCGAGCAGCATGTCGAGCAGCGCGACGAGCGCGAGAAACGAGATGAGCATGATGGCCACGTTCCACGCGAGGTTGCCGCCGTCGATGGTGCCGCGGGCGATTGCGCCGACGAGGTTCTCGTCCTTGTGCTCCTCGTTTTCGGGGATGATGACTTTGCCTTCCGTCTCAGGAACTTCGGTCTCCGGCACCAGCATCTTGGCAATGAGAATGGTTCCCGGCGAAGTCATAATGACCGCCGAGAGCAGGTGCCGCGCCGCAACGCCCTGCGCGATATACATGGCCATGATGCCGCCGGAGACGTGCGCCATGCCGCTGGTCATAATCGTCATCAGCTCGCTGCGCGTGGCCTTCGAGAGAAACGGCCGGATGGTCAGCGGAGCCTCGGTCTGGCCCATGAAGATGCTGGCGGCCACGTTCATGCTCTCCGCGCCTGAGATGCGCATCGTCTTGAGCATGACCCATGCGAACGCGCGGATGATGATCTGCATCAGGCCGATGTGGTACATGACCGCGAAAAACGCGGAGATGAAGATGATCGTCGGCAGCACCTGAAAGGCGAAGATAGCGCCGGATTTGGGCGCGATGAGCTTGCCGAAAGCGCCGGAGTTGGCGATGCCCAGTTCGCCGAAGAGGATTTTTGTGCCCGCCTCGGTGGCCCCGAGCATACTGTTGACCACGTTGCCGGCCCAGGTCATAAACTCCTGCCCGAAGCTGAACTTGAGCACGCAGAAGGCGAAAAGGAATTGCAGCCCGAGGCCCCAGAAAACCGTGCGCCAGCGAATCCTGCGCCGATCCGTTGAACCCAGCCACGCCGCCAGCAACACGGCCAGAATGCCCAGTACGCCCGTGTAACGATCCAAGAATGCTCCTTCGGTCCCCGCTTTGGAACTACCTTATCAGCCCCGTGCGAGAAACACCTCGGCATTTTTGCGCGTGAAGATTTTGCCGATGAGCGGAACAGCGGCAGGGGCCTCATGCGAAAAGCGGATTGCGGCTTTGAACAGTGTCTCCGCTTCGTCCAGATGCGCTTCGCTTGTTCCATAGAGCGTGGCCAGCGGCTGGCCCTGCTCTATGCGCGCGCCTCGGCGGGCATGGAAGACGATGCCGGCATGAGGATCGACAGGCTCGCCGGCTTTTTCACGCCCCGCTCCGGTGCGCTGCACCGCCCAGCCGATCTCCATCGTATCCATCGCTGCAATATAGCCGCTCTCCCACGCCTTCAGAACGCGCATGGCCGCAGGCTTGTGCGCAGCGGCAGGATTGTCAAAGACGCGCAGATCGCCGCCCTGCGCTTCCACCATTTTTAGAAAGATCGCCAGCGCGGAGCCATTGACAAGGGCCTGCTCCGCGAGCTTTTCAGCTTCCTGTATTGCCGCGGCCTTGTTGCCAAGATGAATCATCCATCCTGCCAGCGTGACGGACAATGCGCGCAAATCTTCGCTCTCGTATGGGCGCTGGCCGCGCAGCAGATCGAAGCACTCGGCGACCTCGATCCAGTTGCCGGCGGTGCGGCCCAGCGGCTGATCCATGTCGGTGAGCAGCGCCACGGTGCGCGTGCCGGCGGCTTCCGCCGTGGCCACCATCAGCGCAGCAAGAAATTCAGAGTCTTCTCGCTTGCGCAGGAATGCGCCGGAGCCGGTCTTCACATCCAGCACCAGCGCATTCAATCCCGCAGCCAGCTTCTTGCTCAGGATCGACGCGCAGATCAGCCCCGCATTCTCCACCGTCGCCGTATGGTCGCGCAGCGCATAGAGAACGCGGTCTGCGGGCACCAGCTTCGGCGTCTGGCTCACAATCGACGCGCCGCACTTGCGCAGCACGGACTCGAACTCCGCGAGCGAGAGCGCGGTGCGATAGCCGGGGATGGATTCGAGCTTGTCGAGCGTTCCTCCGGTGTGGCCAAGCGCGCGGCCGGAGATCATTGGCACAGCCACGCCGCAGGCCGCGGCGATGGGCGCAACGAGAAAGCTGGTCTTGTCGCCCACGCCGCCGGTCGAGTGCTTATCGACTGCGATCTTGCCCAATCCGCTCGGATCGAACTTCTCGCCGGAGTCGCGCATGGCAACGGTCAGCGCGCGCACTTCGTCGAGCGTGAGGCCGTTGAGCCAGGAAGCCATCAGCCACGCGGAAAGTTGTTCCAGAGGAATCGACTCCTTCGCAGCGCCCGCGACAAGAAACTCTATCTCGCGTGGGGAGAGCGCACCGCTGTCGCGTTTTTTGCGGATCAAGTCCACCGTATGCAGGGGAGTTTCCACCATGCGCCTCACTTCAGCCTGGTTTCAAAACTGCAAGGCAGCAGATCGGCAAAACGCATCGTGCGCGCTCCATCCGCCGCGGGAAAAACAACCGGCGCATCCGGCTCTGTGAATTCGGCAAGCATCTGGCGGCACGCTCCGCAAGGCGGGCTGGCGGCGTTGTTGCCATTCACCACGGCCACGGCTCGAATGCGAATCCCCGAACCATGCTCGGCCACCGCGCGCACCAGAGCGGAGCGCTCGGCGCAGATGGTCAGGCCAAAGCTGACGTTCTCCACATTCGTGCCTGTGACGACCGCACCGTTCTCCAGCAGCAGCGCCGCGCCGACGCGAAAACCGGAATACGGCGAATAGGAATGCTCCGCCGCGCCACGCGCTGACGCAATCAGCGCTTCGAGATCCGGCTGTACCGTCTGGTGCGTCGTGCTGTCGCTCGCGTCCTGCATGAACCTTGAGGCTATCGCACTCGACCCCGGCATTGCACGCCGTTCCTGACGTACCGGACTTGTCCGTGATTTCTTCGCTACAATTCCGGCAACTGTCTCGCGCGGCGGCTTTTCTGTCCAGCTTTGTGCCTCCCGCTCAAGTTGGTGCCCAACTCACCGATATACCCATTGAGTTTTAGCGATCCGCAAGCCACAGAGAGAGCAGCATGGACGAATTAACGCGGGAGTTTCTCATCGAGAGCCAGGAGGGTCTGGACCGCATGGAGCGGTGCCTGACCGATCTGGAGAGCCGGCCGGATGATACGGCTCTGCTGGCGGAGATCTTCCGCTCGGTCCACACCATCAAGGGAACGACGGGCTTTCTCGGCTTCAAGCGCCTCGAAAGGCTGGCGCACTCCGGTGAAAACCTTCTGGGACTGCTGCGCGACGGAAAGCTGGCCGCCGAGCCGAACATCATTACCGGCCTGCTTGCGCTGCTCGACGGGCTGCGCTCCATCCTGCACAACGTGGAGACCGGCGAGGGTGAAGGAGAAGGCGACGATGCGGAGCTGATTGCGCGTCTTGAAAGATTACAGCAGATCAAGTTGCAGAAAGACGACGACGCCCGGAGCGACGAGCCGGAGATCGCACTGACCGCTACACAGGTGCAGAATCCCTTGCTGCGGATGCTGGCGCAGGAAAAAGCCGAAGCGGAACGACAGGCAGAAGCCGCCAGGGCCGCCGCGGCAAAATCCGAGGCGGCCGCCGCAAATGAGCCTGCTCGGGCAGCCGCCGCATCGGCCGCGGAGAGCACGCTGCGCGTGGACGTTGCCCTGCTCAACCGCATGATGAACCTCGTCGGCGAGCTGGTGCTGACGCGCAACCAGGTTCTGCAGGCCACCGCCGCGGACCCCAAGATGACGCTGCTCTCGCGCCGCCTCGACATGGTGACTGCGGACCTGCGCGAAAGCGTGATGAGGGCGCGTATGCAGCCGGTCTCGAATATCTTCTCGAAGATGCCGCGCATTGTGCGCGATGTTTCGCAGCTTCTTGGCCGCAAGGTGCGGCTCGAGATGGAAGGGCAGGAGACGGAGCTCGACAAGAGCCTGCTTGAAGCCATCAAAGATCCGCTCACCCACGCGGTGCGCAACTCGCTCGACCACGGCATTGAGCTGCCGGAGGTTCGCGCCGCGGCCGGCAAGAATGCCGAAGGCACGCTCAAGCTGCGCGCGGCGCAGGAGGGCAGCCATGTCATCATCGAGGTCTCCGACGACGGCGCGGGCATCTCCGCGGAAAAGGTACGCAACAAAGCCATCGAGCGCGGCCTCATCAATGCCGAATCCGCAGCGCAGCTTCCTGAACGCGAGCTGCTGAATCTCATCTTTCTACCGGGCTTTTCCACTGCCGCCGCCGTCACCAGCGTCAGCGGACGCGGTGTGGGCATGGACGTGGTGAAGACCAATGTCGAAAAGATCGGCGGCAAGGTGGAGGTCGAATCGCGCGTGGGCAAAGGCACCACGCTGCGGCTGAGGATTCCGCTCACGCTGGCCATCATTCCCGCGCTCATCGTCCGCACGCTGGAGCAGAGCTTTGCGGTGCCGCAGGGCGCGCTCTCGGAGCTGGTGCACCTTGCGCCGGAACAGTTGGCCACTTCGATCGAATGGATCGAAAACGCGCCGCTTTACCGGCTGCGTGGGCAACTGCTGCCGCTCGTCATTCTCGATCGGATGCTCACGGCGGACAACAGCAGCCGCAAGCTCGAAGGCCGCGATGTTTTCGTGGCCGTGCTCGACGCGGACGGACGCCGTTACGGCCTCGCCGTCGATGGGCTTGCCGATCCCGAGGAGATTGTCGTCAAGCCGCTGAGCGCCGTGCTCAAGGATGTCGGGCTTTACTCCGGCGCCACGGTGCTGGGCAATGGCGACCTGGCGTTGATTCTCGATCCCGGCGCGATTGCCGCCAAAGCCGGCGTCACGCTGGCCGCGGAAGACGCGCTGGTGCAGACCGGCGCCCATGAAGCAGAGGCCGCCGGCGATCGCGGCTCCGAGTACCTGCTTGTCGAGGTCGCAGGCCGCCGCGCCGCGGTGCTGCTCAATGACGTGCTGCGCATCGAGCAGGTGCCGGCCTCGCGCATCGAGTACGCAGGGTTGCGGCCGGTGCTGCACTTCGATGGACAGCTTCTGCCGGTAGAAGACGCGGGCGGTTTGCTCGGCGGGGCGCACAGCGAAATGCAGGTCATCATCGTCGTCTGCCGCGACGGCAACCGCCAGGTGGGCGTGGCCGTGACGCATGTGCTCGACGTGGCCGCCGGCAGCGATCTCCTGGAAGCCGGAACCACGCAGCCCGCTACAGGGGTCACGCTGCTCAAAGACCACGTCACCGGCATTGTCGATCTTGGCAGCATCGCACCGCTGCCGATGCTGGAACAGCAGGCCGCCGCATCCTGGCAGGAACCGGGGCCATCCTATGCGGAGAACGCACAATGAACACAGCGCCGAACATGCTTTCGGAGACATTTTCCACGCGGAAACAGGATGCGGCCGCCGGGATGTCCCAGGTCTGCTCCTTTTATCTCGGTGACGGCCTCTACGGGCTTTCGATTTCGCACATTCTTGAGATCGTCGGCGGAGCCAGGCCGGAAGCGGTTCCGCTGGCGCCGCCCTTTGTGGCCGGCCTCGTCCACTACCGTGGCGACGTGCTGACCACGGTAAGCGCGCGCAAGTTGCTGGGCATGTCGCCGCTTGAAGGCGAGACGCCGGACCTGCTCGTTGTTGAAAATGACGGTGGATGCTTCGGGCTGATCGTGGACTCGGTGCACGAGGTGATGACCGTTTCCGCGGAAGACTTTGAAGCCAGCCCCTCCACAGTGCACGAGCGGTCGAGAACACTCTTTGCCGGCGCCTACAAGCTCAAGAACAGGCTGATGGTGATGCTCGATCACGAGCGCATTGATCCGCTGAAACTGGCGAAGGGGAATTGACCGGCCCCCATCACACGAATTCGTACGGAGAGAGAATGCGAGCCCTCATCGTTGACGATTCCCGTTTTGTCCGCACGCATCTGCGTTCGCTGCTTGCTCCGCGCGGCATCGAGTGCGAGGAAGCTGCCGACGGCTTGCAGGGGCTGGAGCGCCTGCATACCTGCTCGGGCTTTGATCTTGCGCTGGTGGACTGGAACATGCCGGGCATGAGCGGCCTCGATATGGTGCGGCAGATGCGCGCCGAGGGCTTTGCTTCGGTGAAAGTTCTCATGGTCACCACCGAGGCCGAGAATGAGTTCATTCAGCGCGCGCTGGATGCCGGCGCGGACGAGTACCTGATGAAGCCCTTCGAGGACGAAGCGCTGGCCGACAAGCTGGCCATGCTGGGCCTGGTGGAAGCGTAATCATGCCGATCCAGTTCCCCGGCGCCGCAGCGGCGCCACGCATACGCGTCCTCATCGTGGATGATTCGACGGTGATGCGCACGCTGCTGCGCACGGTAGTCTCAACCGATCCTGCGCTCGAGGTCGCAGACGCCGTTTCCAACGGGCTTTCCGCCCTCAGCGCGCTGAGCCTTTCGCGGCCTGACCTTGTCCTGCTCGACGTGGAGATGCCCGTGATGGATGGCCTGGCCACGCTGCGCCAGATGCGCGAGCGCGCGCCGCAACTTCCCATCATCATGTGCAGCGCGCTCACCCAGCGCGGCGCGCGGGTTACCATCGAAGCGCTGGCCGGCGGAGCCTCCGATTACGTTGCAAAACCTGCCGGCCAGGCCAGCCGCGAAGCAGCCACGCAGGCGCTCGCCGCGGAACTGCTCCCGAAAATTCGCGCGCTCACCGCGCGGCGTGCCATGCCGATCGCCTCGCGCCGCTTCCCGCTATTTCCGCAGTCCGTGCCGCCGCGTCCGGCTCCGCGCAGCGTTGTCTCCGCCGTGCCCGCGGCTGTTGTCATCGGCGTATCTACCGGCGGCCCCGCCGCGCTCGACATCGTTTTGCCCGCGCTGCCCGCGGGTTTTCCGCTTCCGGTTCTCATTGTGCAGCACATGCCGGAGCTTTTTACGCGACAGCTTGCCGAACGGCTCAACGGCCGCTGCGCTCTTCGCGTGCAGGAGGCCGAAGAAGGCATGGCCGTGCGCGGCGGCAACATTTACATCGCGCGCGGCAACTGGCACATGAAGCTCATCCGCCCTGCCGTCCACGGCATGGCGCCCACGCTGCATCTGGACCAGGCGCCGCCGGAGAATCATTGCCGGCCGGCGGTCGATGCTCTGTTTCGCTCCGCGGCGAATGTCTATGGCGGCAGCGTTCTTGCCGTCATGCTCACGGGCATGGGCCACGACGGCGCGGATGGGACGCGCACTTTGCGCAACCTTGGCGCGATGGTCATTTCGCAGGACGAAGCAACGAGCGCCGTCTGGGGAATGCCCGGCTCAGTGGTGCAGGCGGGACTCGCCGATCAAGTTCTTCCACTGCCTGCGATCGCGGGAGAGATCGCCCGGCTTTGCGTCAGAACACACAGCGAAGCCACGCCGCTTCGGGAATCGGCGGTCTGAACGTGGCAACTAATGCGCCGCATCCCGATTTTGCTTATCTGCGCGAGCTTGTACACTCGCATTCTCAAAACGTCCTCGACCCTTCGCGCGATTATCTCTTTGAAACGCGCCTGGCGCGCCTGTTGCGCAATCGCGATCTGGCCCACATCGGCGAGCTCGTCGAGCGGCTGCGCGCCCGGCACGACGGCGAGCTGGCACGCGCGGTGGCCGAGGCTATGACCATCAACGAAACCAGTTTCTTCCGCGACGGCCGTCCCTTCGAGCTGCTGCGTACTGAGCTTTTGCCGAAGCTCATCGAGCGGCGCACGGCAACGCGCAGGCTGCGCCTCTGGTCAGCGGCCTGCTCCACCGGGCAGGAGGCATATTCTCTTGCCATGCTGCTCCGTGAGCATTTTCCACTGCTGGCTGCGTGGGAGATTCAGATTGAAGGTACAGATTTTGCCGCCGACGTAGTCGAGCACGCCGGCAAAGGGCGCTACATGCGCATCGAGATCAACCGCGGGCTGCCGGCGCGCAACATCGTCCGCTTCTTTGACCATGAAGGCGAGCATTGGGCCATCAAGCCGGAGATTCGCGCCATGTGCCGATTCCGCCAGGCGAACCTCTGCCAGACGCCGTTGCCATTCAGCGAAAAATTCGACATCATCTTTCTCCGCAACGTGATGCTCTACTTTTCGAATGATTCACGCAGGAAGGTGCTGGCCGGTGCGCACCGCCTGCTCGCACCCGACGGCATGCTTTTTCTCGGCTCAAGCGAGCAGCCAGCAGACACGTCGCTATGGACGCCGATACTCGCCGGCGGAACCTGTTACTTTACGCCAAAGTCCTGCGCGAAGAGCTGACGCAAACGCCGTCATTTTTCCGGCAGCGCCTGCACAAACGCAATAGCGGCGGCGATCAGCCTGCGACGCATCGCATCGTCGGCGCAGACCTCCACGCTCGCGCGCACCCAGCCGCGCATCCGCCTTCCGCGCGTCGCCATCGGAATTACTCCCGGAATCTTCAACGCCCACGACTCATTCTCTTCGCCAATCCGCGCCAGCATTCCGATATGCCGCACACCAACCAATAGCTTCTCATCGAGCAGCCATACCCAGCCGCCGAACATGACCTTGCCCGTAATGCCCGGCTGCCCGTCGAGATCTTCATCGATCAGCGCCTCAAGACCCTTATCGCGTGTCATGCCTGATCCTCTTGCAATTCGAGCAGCCGCTTCACTTCCTCATGCAGCCGCTCGGTAATCTGCGCCTCGGTTGCCTCGCGCGCAAAGCGAATCGGCAAGCCGGCGCGCACTTCCACCTTGCCGGAGCGGAACCAGCCGCGGCCCTTTTGCTTTAATTCGCCGAGCCCGCGCAGAGCCACGGGCAACACGGCCGCATTCGATTGCTTGACCAGCAACCCAATCCCCTGCCGAAACGGCGCAAGCTGTCCTGCAGAAGAGCGCGTGCCCTCCGGAAACACAAGAACGTTATAGCCGCGGTCGAGAGCTTCGCCCGCGTGCGCAAAGCTGCGCTGAAAGTCATGTGTGCGTGGCAGCGGAAAGACGTTATAAAGCGCAGTAACAAGGAACCACGCAGCAGGACCGAAGAGTGAGAACCTGCCATAGCGAGGCCCATGCTCGGGATTGCGGAAATGCAGGAAATCGTCCAGCATTTCGCCGGACATGGCGGCAGCCACGCTACGACGCAGATGGCGCGGCAGCGCATAGATCACCAGCGGGCCATCGTAAGCCGTGATGTGATTGGCGACGATGAGCAACGGCGCGGCGGACGCAGCTTCCGAGGCAAGATTTGCGTGCGCGCCGACCTTTGGCGCGGCAAGCAGCCACGTGAGCGGACGCGCAATATCCGCCTGGAAGATTCTGCGCAGGGCTGCGACAGGTGCAGACCACGGCCAGCGCGGGTAAACATATTTCCTTTGCGCCTGCGCGGCAGCAAGTGAGGCAGGAGCCTGCGCTTCCCCGGCCTCGGGATGGTTCACGGCCGCGGGCCGCGCGGCAGATTCCGTGAGCAACGCGCTCGCGCCGCCGACAAGTGCACGCAGCTCGCCCAGCGTGCGAATTTCTTCGAGCAGTCCGCTCTCCGGCGGCATCCCGAGTTTCTGCTCAATCGCCGCCGCAAGCTGCACGCGCCCCAGGCTGTCGAGATGCAGATCTTCTTCGAGCTTCAACTCGTCGCCCACGTTGTGCGGCGTCTCGCCCGTGATCTGCGCGATCAGATGCAACAGCCAGTCTGACGAAGCGGCAAAGACAGCATCGTTGCGCAGGCCGAGACGCGCGGACTCAACTCCGTGCACCCATTCGGAAACCGCGCGCCGGCGTACTTTTCCTGTCGAAGTGCGCGGCAAATCCGGTTCCGGCCACAGAAGCCAGCGACGAATGCGCTGGAAGTCGGCGAGCCTGGCATTGGCGCGCTCCACGGCTTCCGCCGCGCCCTCGCCAGCGCCGCGCATGGCCAGCACGGCGCATGGCTCCGGCCCATTCGGCGTTTCGAGCGCAACGACGGCACAAGCAGCAACGCCAGGCTGCGCTTCGAGCACCGCTTCGAGATCTTCCGGATGAATGTTTACGCCTGCAGCGGTAACAATCACCTCGCTCTTGCGGCCAAGGAATTTCAACTCGCCCGTTGCCTGCGCCTCGGCAAGATCGCCCGTTGAAAGCCACTCGTTCTCTCGTTGATGCACTTCGCCGCCAGACCACGTTGCCGTCGAAATCATCGGCCCGCGCACCAGCACCTCGCCGTCAAGGCCAATCTTCACCTCGCGCCCAGGAAGCGGCTTGCCAATGGTGCCGCGCGCCACGTGAAACGGATGGTTGAGCGTGATGAGCGCCGTTGTCTCCGTCATGCCGTAGCCCTGCACGACGACAAAGCCGAGCGCATTCCAGAACTCTTCGACATTCGGAGAAAGCGCTCCGCCGCCGGAGATCAGCGCCCAGAACTTGAGCCCGAAGGCGCCGTGCACCTTGCGGAACCACCACCAGCGCTTCCAGCCAAACTTGCCCGCCTTCTGCTCCTTTGAAGCGGCAATACGCTTGGCCAAATCCGGCATCGTCGATTCGAGATGCGTTTTGAGCAGCGCAAAGACGCGCGGCACAGCGGCCAGCACGGAGATTCTTTCTTTCTTGATCGTTTCGACGAGCCGAGGCGCGACCAGGCGGCTTTCAAAATGCACTTCTGCGCGAAAGATCGGCGGAATCCAAAGGCCCATCGTCTGTCCAAAGACATGGCTCAGCGGAAGCGTATGCAAAAAGCGCAGCGGATGAACGTATTTTTCGTAGCGCAGATACCCCTGCGCAGCCTGCTCGATGGGACCAACGCTGGCCAGCACATTGCCATGCGTCAGCACAACGCCTTTGGGTTCGCCGGTCGTGCCGGAGGTAAAGAGAATCTGCAGCGGCGTCTCGCGGTTAAGGCCATCCATCGCGCCAAGCTCATTCTCAGGCAACGCGGCGTGCCAGTCCTCAAACGCAATGCGCGGAAAATGATGCTCCGCATCGCTGGGCAAATGCTTGAGCAGTTCCGCATCGCCCACGGCCAGCCGAGGCTGAACATCGGCGGCCACGCGCGCGGCAAACTCCGGGCTGCCGTAAGCATCCAGCGGAACAGCGAGAACACCGCGCAGAATGCAGCCGTGAAATGCCGCGATCCACTCCGCTGAATTTTCACCCCAGATCAGAACGCGGTCGCCGGGAGCAACATCGTGCATAGCCAGCAGTGCGGCAAAACGCCCCGCAAACCGCGCAATCTCGCCGTAGGTAGCGGCAAGGCGACGGTTGCCACGCGTGCGCACCACGGCCATCTCGTGGCCGTAGCGACGGAAATCTTCGACGAGTGTGGCCAGATGGTCGCGCATGTCGTCGCAGATTCATGGTAGCTTGCGACCCCGCCCTTTTCGCAAAAAGAACAAAATCAGGATGAAAGCCGCCGGAGTTAGTTTGCTGTGCTTGCGACCGAAACGGCGTTGTCCGCGGCGCCTGGCTCATGCGCCGCCTGCGCCTCGTCCAGCATCTGCTGATCGGCAAAGCGGTAGCCGACATAAATATCTGTGAGCAGGTAAACCGGATTTGCGGGATCGTCCTCGATCTTCTTGCGAAGCTGCCGAACAAAGGTGCGCAGATACTCAATCTCCTCGCGGCACTCCGCGCCCCACACCGCAGTGAGCAGCCGCGCGTAAGTCACCACGCGCCCCGCGCGGCTCATCAGGCAGTGAAGAATGTCGAACTCCTTGCGCGTCAGGTGAATCGGCTGACCGCGTCGTGTGATAAGCCGGCGCGGAGGGTCCAGTCGAATCTCACCAATCTCGATGAGCGAGTCTTCCGGCCTTTGCGGCTGGCGCACCCTGCGCACCGTGGCGCGGATGCGCGCCACAAGCTCACGCACGCCGAAGGGCTTGGTGATGTAGTCGTCCGCGCCAAGCTCCAGCGCTTGAACTTTTTCGTCTTCCGTGTCGCGCACCGTGAGCATAAGCACCGGCAGCCGTGCGGAAGCCGCGCGAATACGGCGCAGCGTCTCCAGCCCGCCGATGCCGGGCATGTTCACATCCAGCAGAACCA
>JASHPD010000012.1 GCA_030038315.1 Acidobacteriaceae bacterium | reverse complement strand
GCTGCCGCTGGAACTGGAGCGGACGGTTTCCCTGGAAGAAAACGGCGGCGGCTGGCGGCTGGGGCTCCAGTACCGGGTTACGAATTTCGGCTCGGCTCCGGCGCCGTGGTCCTGGGCGGCGCATCCGTTGTTTCTGGCTGAGGAAGGCGACCGGATTGTTTTGCCGGAATCGGTTCGCTCGCTGCGGGTGGAAGGCTCGGGCGGCGGACGGCTGGGAAAAGCCGGCGACAGGGTGAGCTGGCCAGTGGCGAAGCTCGCCCGGGGCGGCGAGACGGATTTGAGCGTGGCGCTGGCGACGAATTCCGGCGTGGGAGACAAGTTATTCACAGAGGCTCTGGGCGCGGAGGAAAACTGGTGCGAGCTGGTGCGGCCCAGGGCGGGCGTGCGCATTCGCGTGAGCTTTGACGCGGCGTCTACGCCTTACCTGGGACTGTGGATTTGTTACGGCGGCTGGCCGGAAAAGGACGGGCCGAAGCAGACCTGCGTGGCGATGGAGCCTGCCACCGCGCCGGTGGATTCGCTTGCCCGTCCGGGGCCGTGGTCGCGGCTGCTGCGGCCGCGCGAATCCTACCTCTGGCCGATGCGCGTCGAGATTCATCCGATTTAAAGCTGTTTTACACGTGATCCAGCTTCAATCTGTTTCCTCTTTTTGGAGATTTATGCGCGATCCTCAAGTTCTGCGTTCCCTGCACCAAGCTCGTTTTGGGGCCCATTTCGGGGCCGAACCCGCCATTTTTGCCGCGCCGGGGCGCGTGAACCTGATCGGCGAGCACACGGATTACGCCGAAGGGTTTGTGATGCCGGCGGCGATTGACTTTGCCACGCTGGCCGGCGTTTCGCCGCGCGCGGACGGCAAGGTGGTGATTTACTCGGAGAACTACAAGGAAGAGCGGGTTTTTGAGGCCGCGGCGCTGCCCAAGACAAAAACGGGCCACTGGAGCGATTATCCGCTCGGCGTGCTCTCGGTGCTGGCAGGCGAGGGGCTGGCGATTCCGGCGTTTTCGCTGAGCATCTGGAGCGATGTGCCGCTCGGCTCGGGGCTTTCAAGCTCGGCGGCGATTGAGGTTTCGACGGCGCTGGCGGTCTTGTCGCTGATCGGCGCGAGCTACCCTGGGCCGGTGCTCGCCAGGCTCTGCCAGAGGGCGGAAAACGAATTTGTCGGCGCGAGCAGCGGGATCATGGACCAGTTCATCTCCGCAAATGGGAAAAAAGACCACGCGCTGCTGCTCGATTGCCGCGACCTGAGCTACAAGCTGGCGCCGATTCCGGCGGATGTGGCGCTGGTGATCGCCAATACGATGGTGAAGCACGCGGTGACGGGCGGCGAGTACACTTCGCGGCGGGCGCAGGTGGAAGAAGCCGCGGCGGTGATTGCGCGGCATCGTCCTGAAGTAAAATTTCTGCGCGATGCTACGCTGGACGATCTGGAGCGCTGGGGCGGCGAGATGTCGCCGGAGGCGCTCAAGCGCGCGCGGCATGTGATCAGCGAGAATCTGCGGACGGTGGCCGCGGCGGAGGCGCTGGAGCGCGGCGACCGCGAGGAGCTGGGCCGGCTGATGGCGGAGGCGCACTGGAGCTACAGCCGTGATTTTGAGGCGAGCTGCGTGGAGGCCGACGCGATGGTGGAGCTTGCGCAGGATCTGCCCGGACTGATTGGCGCGCGGCTCACCGGCGGCGGCTTTGGCGGCTGCACGGTGAACCTGGTAGATGCGGCTCATGCGGCGGAGTTTGCGGCTCGGCTCGGCGAGCGCTACCAGGCGCGATTCGCCATCCGGCCGGAGATTTATCTCTGCCACGCTTCCGAGGGCGCGAGAAAGCTCGATTGAGGCGCGGCAGCTTTCACAGGCTGTGAACGGAATCCTTGGTAGAATCGGGGGCATGACCAGGTGGATTTTCATACAGTGCCCGGCGCTCCCGCTTCTAACGCGGTCCTGACCACTGAATCGACCAAGCCGCTGTCCTTTTGAATAGCCGGACAGCGCTTCCGGAGGCATCCCAAGCCTATGCAGACTTCTTCCAGAGCATCTTCCGCGTTGTCTTTGCCTGCCTCAGGGCATGTTGCCTACTTCTCGATGGAAATTGCGATTCACCCGGCGATTCCGACCTACTCGGGCGGTTTGGGTGTGCTGGCAGGCGATACGCTGCGCTCGGCGGCTGACCTGGAGCTGCCGCTGGCGGCGTTTACGCTGCTGCATCGCAAGGGGTATTTCCGCCAGCACCTGGACGCGGCGGGCCAGCAGACCGAAGACGTGCAGCCGTGGAATCCGGAGGATTTCTGCGCGGAGGAAGCGGCGCGCGTGGCTGTTTCCGTGGAAGAGCGCACGGTGGTGGTGCGCGCGTGGCGCTATGACCTGGTGGGGCGCACAGGGCATGTGATTCCGATTTACCTGCTCGATACGGACCTTGAGGAAAATTCGGGGTGGGACCGCGGGCTGACCGACCATCTCTACGGCGGCGATACGAATTACCGCTTGCAGCAGGAGATTGTGCTGGGGATGGGCGGCGTGCGCATGGCCTCGGCGCTGGGGATTGACGTGAATGTCTACCACATGAACGAGGGCCATGCGGCATTGTTGACACTGGCACTGCTCGAACGCGAGACCGGCGGCGGGATTCCCGGCAAGGTGACGCAGTATGACGTGGAGGCGGTGCGGGCGAAGTGCGTTTTCACGACGCATACGCCGGTGCCGGCGGGGCACGATCGTTTTTCCGCGGAGCAGGCCGGGCGAATTCTGGGACAGGAGCGGACGGCGCGGCTGCAGGAGCAGGAGACCTTCAAGGACGGGATGCTGAACATGACGCTGCTGGCGCTGCGCTTCTCGCGCTATGCGAACGGCGTGGCGTTGCAGCACGGCAAGGTCTCGCGGGAGATGTTTCCGGAGTTTCCGATTGAGTTCATCACCAACGGCGTGCATGGGCCTACGTGGATCTCCGCGCCGGTGCAGCAGATGCTGGATGAGCACGTTCCCGCATGGCGGCGCGATCATGTTTACCTGCGCTCGGTGATCGATCTTCCGGCCAGGGCGATTCTGGAAGCGCACGCGCAGGCCAAGGAGGCGCTGCTGGCCGAGGTGGCTTCGCGCACCGGGATGGTGCTGAATCCGAAGGTGCTGACGCTGGGCTTTGCGCGGCGCGTGGCGACGTACAAGCGCGCGAACCTGCTGTTTACGGATGCGGAGCGGCTGGTGGAGATTGCCAAAGCCGCGGGCGGATTGCAGATTCTCTACGCGGGCAAGGCGCATCCGGCCGACGAGCCGGGCAAGGCGCTCATCCGCGAGGTGGTGGAGAGGGCGCAGGCGCTGGACAGCGAGGCGCTCAAGATTGTGTATCTCGAAAACTACGAGTGGGAGCTGGGCGCGCAGCTTACGGCGGGTGTGGACGTGTGGGTGAACACGCCGAAGCGGCCGTATGAAGCATCGGGCACGAGCGGCATGAAGGCCGCGCTGAACGGCGTGCCGAGCCTGTCGATTCTCGATGGCTGGTGGATCGAGGGATGGATTGAAGGCGTCACCGGCTGGGCGATCGAGGATGGCGCGAATGATGCCGAAGAGGCTGCTTCGCTTTATACCAAGCTCGAAAAGGCCGTGGCGCCGCTCTATCACGACGCGCCGGAGAAGTGGGCGACGCTGATGAAGACTACGCTGTCGATCAACGGCACCTTCTTCAACACCAATCGCATGGTGCAGCAGTACACGCGCAACGCCTACTATCCGACGACCGAAGCCGTGCACGCCAAGGTGGAAGAAGCGGCCTTCGCGGATTAGGCCGTGCCTGGCGAGTTCTTGTGGAACAGGGGCTAAAGCCCCAATCCTTCTACCGGGCTTATTGCCGGGGATAAATCCCCGGCCTGCCAGTCGTGCCCTGACACAAAACTTCATTGCGAGCGATTCATCCGATATTGCCTGAGCATTTGCCGTTGCATGAATTCATGCCTCTGGTAACGCAACCACATTTTGGGCGCTTCTCTGGACGAAAGGCCGGGGAGCGCGTTAAGGCATTTTCCGGAATACTGTGAGCTTTCCGGCCGCAGTGAAGGTGGATTTTCTTAAGGAAAATCCACTCGGCTGTTGCGGCTCCGGTTTACTCCAATCCGGAAAATGCTATAGGGTGGATGCGTTCCAGAGAACCTGTTCCAGAGGACGGGGGATGAAACGACGCGAATTTGTCCGCACTCTTTTGACGATTGTTTCGGCGCCGAAGCTGCTCTTCAGCCAGCAGAGCGTAAAGCCGCCGTCGCGCGCGGCTGCGCCGGTGCCTTGGTTTATCGGGCTCAATCCGGAGACGCCGCTGCCGGAGACTTCGGTGGCGGATCAGATCGCTGCCTCGGAGCTGCGGTTTTTCTCCGTGGCGCAGATGAAGACGCTCAAGCGGCTGAGCGGCCTGTTGATGCCGCCGTTTGACGATAAGCCCGGAGCGCTCGACGCGGGAACGCCGGAGTTTCTGGATTTTCTGCTGGAGAGTTCCGCAGAAGAAAAACAGACGCTCTATGCGGGCGGGCTTGACTGGCTCGATGGCGAAGCGCAGAGCACGTACAAAAAGCCTTTTGCGGAGCTGAGCGACGACGAGGCTGATGCGCTGGTGCGTCCGTGGCTGCGCACGTGGATGGAGGACCATCCGCCGACGGAGGTGCACGCGGATTTTCTCAACGTGGCGCTCGATGAGATTCGCACGGCGACGGTCAACTCGCAGCCGTGGAGCAGGTCGCCGGCGACTCCTGCGGGCGAGAACGGCGCGACGGGGCTTTACTGGCAGCCGATTGAGCCGGATATGGATTTTGCTTATGCGGCTGCTTCTCGAAATCAGGTACAACCGCACGTGCGCGCTGAGCCGAAGATGGCGAACTCGATGCCGGTTTATAAGCGGTAAGGTTGGCAGTTCAGGAGATTGAGCACAATCCCACCCTTGGCGCAAAGAACACGCCAGGGATGGGGCACCCAGTAACGCACCCGGTAATAAAAATTCAGGGCGGATGATGAGCGACGAAGTCTTTGATGTGTTGATTGTGGGCTCGGGCCACTCGGGCGGCATGGCGGCGAAGATTCTGACTGAGGCCGGCGCGCGCTGCCTGATGCTGAATGCCGGGCCGGTTGCCGATGTGACGCGCGATGCGAAGACGGAGCACGCCTATGAGCTTCCTTATCGCGGCTTTCATCCGCCGCAGCAGGTGCCGCACGTCTTTCAGGCGGACGAGTTCAACGCCAACGTCTGGGTGGATGAGCGCGAGGTGCCTTACACCTGCGATCCGGGGCAGCCTTACAACTGGGTGCGCGTGCGCTTGTTCGGCGGGCGCTCGCTCTTCTGGTCGCGGCAGTCGTTTCGGCTGAGCGATTACGAGTTCAAGGCGTATTCGCATGACGGCTTCGGCACGGATTGGCCGATCGGCCTGGCGGATCTCGCGCCGTATTACTCGCGCGTGGAAGAGATCATGCACGTGATTGGCAACCGCGACGGGTTGCCGCAGATGCCGGATGGAAATTTTTCGCCCAACGATCAGCCGTGGACATCCTCGCTCGAGCGCTTTGGCGCGGCGGGAAAAAAATTTGGCATGACGCTCTGCAAGCAGCGGATTTCGCTGGGACGCAACGGGCTGGCGAGCAGCGTGAACCTGCTGATTCCCGATGCGGAAAAGACCGGCCTGCTGACCTCGATTGACAATGCGGTG
>JASHPD010000082.1 GCA_030038315.1 Acidobacteriaceae bacterium | reverse complement strand
CTCTTTCAATCCCGCGATCTTGTCCGTCGTGCTCATGAAGGGATGCTTAACCTGCTGGGGAAAATTTGCGTAAATTGCCGCGATTGCCGAAACTGAAAGAGGACTTCTCTGTAGATTCGGCCCCCGCCTGAACCATTGTATCCGTTCGGGAGCCATTCCGGAGTAACACCGAAGTGTATCCGTTTTCACGCATCGGTTAAGCGGGAGATGGGCCAGTTTGAATTTGTTTTGAAAGGGCGCAGCTTTAGCCGTGCCATCCATCGCACAAAAGGATTTGGGCGTTAGCCCCTGAGGGAAGTTTTTCAAATCAATCTCACTGCCGGTTGCGCGAGCAGGAAGTCCGAGCAGCAAGTCACGGAGAAAGCATCCCGGAGAAAGAAAATCAAGATGAGTTCCAGCGAAAACCCGCAAACCGCGCGCCTCGTCTCCGATTCGCAGTCGGAGATGACCGAGATCATCCTGCCCAATGACACCAACACGCTGGGCAATCTCCTCGGCGGCCGCCTGATGCACTTCATCGACATCACCGGCGCTATGGCCGCCTATCGCCACACGCGCACGCACGTCGTTACCGCCTCCATGGACCACATCGATTTCATCCATCCCGTCCACGTCGGCGATCTGCTGATTCTCAAGGCCAGCGTCAACCGCGCCTTTCGCACCTCGCTTGAGGTCGGCGTCAAAGCGTGGGTGGAGAACACCTTCAACAGCACGCGCCTCCACGTCGCCAGCGCCTATCTGGTCTTCGTAGCCATTGACCAGAACGGCCGCCGCGTCCAGGTTCCCGAGCTCAAGCCCGTAACGGCCGACGAGCAGCGCCGCTTCGCCGACGCGCTCCTGCGCCGCAGGCACCGCGAGGCCGAAGCCGTGCGCCGGAAAAAAGAGCGCCAGGCCGCCGCGGAAGTAGCCGCCGCAACCAGCTAAGCTGAAGCGCCCGTCTCAGAAGCTGCAATCCCCGGCGCCGCTTTTTAGTAGGGTTGTCATCCTGAGCGAACAGGTAGGCCGGGGATTTATCCCCGGCAGCACAATGCGAAAAATTCACGGGGGCTTTAGCCCCCGGGGTTTTGCTTTAACAGAAGGAGCAGTCACAATGGCACACGGACACGCCATGCCCACCCCCGTAGCACTTCCGGGCGTCTCGAAAATCATCGCCATCGGTTCCGGCAAGGGCGGAGTCGGTAAGACCACCATCGCCGTCAATCTCGCCATCGCGCTCAACCGCCTCGGCCAGCGCGTCGGACTCATTGACGCCGACATCTACGGCCCCAACGTTCCGCTGATGATGGGCTCCACGCAGCAGCCGCGCGTCGGCGAAGGCAACATCATCGTGCCCAATCTCACGCACGGCCTCAAGACCATCTCCATCGGCTACATTTCGCCCGGCGACAAGCCGATGGTGATGCGCGGACCCATGCTGCACCAGATCATCCGCCAGTTTTTGCAGCAGGTGGACTGGGGCGAGCTCGATTACCTCATCATCGACCTGCCACCCGGCACCGGCGACGTTGTGATCTCTCTCGTGCAGACCGTCCCGCTCACCGGCGCCGTCGTTGTCTCCACGCCCAGCGACGTAAGTTTGCAGGACGCGCGCAAAGCCCTCGAAATGTTTGCGCAGGTCAACGTCGAAGTCCTCGGCATCGTCGAGAACATGAGCCATTTCACCTGCCCCCATTGCGGCGAGGTCATCGACATCTTCTCGAAGGGCGGCGCGGAGCGCACCGCGCAGCAGTTCAGCATCCCGTTCCTCGGCTCGATCGAGCTTGTTCCTGCCATCCGCGAAGGCGGCGACAAGGGATTGCCGATTGCGCTCGCCGGACCCAAGAGTCCCGCGGCCGCGCCGTTCTATGATGCCGCGCAGAAGCTGATGGAGCGCGCCGAGGCCGCCGCGGCAAAGAGTAGCGACGTCATCGAAATCCGCTAAGGCTCACTCTGTACAACCAAAAACCGGGTACCGGGTGCCCCATGTCTCCCGGTTTTGGAGACATGGGATCGCTATCAATCGGGCGCCCATCCTTGCGACACAGTTGTTTTTGCCGCAAGGGTAGGAGAACAATCCCGATCGCACAACAAAACCCCGGCCGGCAAACGCCGCCCAGGGTTTTGCTTCCTCCGCAATTCCGTCGTTTTTACGCTTCTTCCACTTCGAGCAGCTTTGTCCGGAACAGCAACCCGCCAACCGCTCCGCCCAGCAGCGGCGCGACAAAGAACAGCCAGAGCTGCGAGATCGCCTGCCCGCCCACAAAGACCGCCGGCCCAAGGCTGCGCGCCGGGTTCACGCTCACGCCCGTAACGTGAATCCCGAGCAGGTGAATTGCTCCCAGCGTAATGCCGATCGCCAGTCCCGCAAATCCCTTCGGCGCCGCCTTTTGGGTAACGCCCAGGATCACCACTAGAAAGATCAGCGTAGCCACAAACTCAAACAGAAACGCCGAGCCCACGCCATAGCCGCCCTGGTAGCCGGGACCCCATCCATCCTGTCCGAGCCCGCTCGCGGCAACGCTGTAGCCGCCTGTCACGCCGGAGACGATCAGGTAAATCACCCACGCCGCCAGAATGCCGCCGATCAACTGCGCCACCCAGTAGCCGATCAGGTCCTTCACGCTCATGCGCCCTGCCACAAACACGCCCAGGCTCACCGCGGGATTGACATGGGAGCCTGAAACAGGCCCAATGCCGTAAATAGCCGCGAGCTGCCCAAACCCGAAGGCAAGCGCGATGCCCACGATGCCCACCAGGTTGCCGGCTATCACTGCGGTTCCAACGCCAAAGAGCACAAGAATGAATGTGCCCACCAACTCTGCCACATACTTCTTCACGATTGTTCCTCCTGACTTTCGTGTGACTTCAAGCCCATACTGGCCCATCTGAACCTGCTGTGAAGTGCGAAGCTGCGTGCCGGACGTGCGCACCAGGAAGAAATACCGGCCGGCCAGCGCGGCGCACGGGGTGGGAGTTTTGCAGGGCAAGCCCGCCGGAGTCAACAAAAATCGACGCCGCAAAGCTGCCCGGCGTTTTACTGAATGCAGGGAGAGACAACGCGCGCGCAAGGCGCACGTCTAAACCTTGGATGCAGGTTTTTGCTTCTGCGGCACGGGAGCACTGGATTCCCGCACACCTTCCCAGGCTCGAACGCCGTCCCGAGCTCGACGCCCTGCGCGGTCTTTTTCTCGTCTGGATGACGCTCACGCACCTGCCCACGCGCTTCAGCGACTTCGTCAATCAGCCCATCGGCTTCGTCTCCTCGGCGGAAGGCTTCGTCACAAGTTCACGTGTAACCCAAACTTCACACTGAATGCCCCAGATCCGTGTGTCCGGAGCTGGGATAACGCCCATCCCACTCCCAAATTCACACAGCATTTGCAATTTATTTGCCCGAATGCAGTAATCTGTTCACGATTCCGTGCGGCCTCCGCATCTGAATTCCCAATGGCCGCCGGCTAAGGACAAACCGGTTTGAGCCAATCCGTTTTTGTACTGGAAGACGACGCCGACATCTCCCGCCTCATCCAGCATCATCTGGAAGCGGCGGGCTTCACCGTCCGGCCCTACCTCACCCCGACGAACATCATCCCCGACGCCGAGCGCCAGCCGCCCGCGCTCTTCCTGCTCGACATCATGGTCCCCGGCGGCGACGGCCTCGACGTCTGTCGCCGCCTGCGCTCCAACCACGCGCTCTCCACCATCCCCATCATCTTCCTCACCGCCCGCGCCGGAGAAAACGACCGCGTGCTCGGCCTGGAATTGGGCGCCGACGACTATATTACGAAGCCGTTTGCGACCCGCGAGCTCGTCGCCCGCGTCAAAGCCGTCCTGCGCCGCTTCGAGCGTCCCACCTCGCCCTCCATCATCCGTTTTGAGGAAGTGGTCATCGACGCCAACGCCATGCAGCTCACCGTCCGCGGCGAGCTGACCACAACGACGGCCACCGAGTTCCGCCTCCTCGACTATCTCGCCCGCCATCCCGGCCGCGTCTACAGCCGCGACCATCTCCTCGACGCCGTCTGGGGCGACGCCCGCTTTGTCACGCCCCGCTCCGTCGATGTCTACGTCCGCCGCATTCGTGAAAAGATCGAAGTGGACCCGGAAAACCCGCGCTATCTTAAAACCGTGCGCGGAGCCGGCTACCGCTTCGAGCTTCCCAGGGAATAAACGGCAGTGAGCAAGTTTGGGTCGGCTTTGTGTCAGGGAACGGCTGGTAGGCCGGGGATTTATCCCCGGCAATCAAGGCCGCAAAAACTTCCGGGGGCTTTAGTCCCTGAGGTATACGCATTTCAAGCCGACCAATTACCGAATAACCTCATGGCGCGGGCGGCCGAAGACCTCCGCACGCACCGGAGCTTTTCCACGCGTCCCCTTCGCAGGAGCCGGCAAGCGTGACCCGCAAAGTCTTCCTCAAACTTCTCGGCCTCTTCGCCCTGCTGCTGGTCTTCCACACCGTGGTGATGGAGATCGTCTTCCGCGGCATGTTGTCGCAGGCGCCGGTCACCACCTTCCATCGCATCGCCGGCGCGGCGCTGTGGAGCGGCCTCGTCGCCCTCGGCGCGGCCTTGCTCGCCGCCGCATGGCTCGCGCTCCGCATCTCCAGCCGCCTGCGCCAGGTCGTGGACTTCGCCCACCGCATCGCCGCCGGCGACCTCACCGCCCGCCTCCAATCCAAAGGCGACGAGCTCTCGTCAATGGAGTCCGCCCTCAACCAGACCGCCGAGCGCCTCGGCCAGAGCTTCGCGGAGATCGAAAGCCGCCGCCAGGAGCTCGCCGCCATGCTCGACTCCATGCAGGAGGCCGTCGTCGCCGTCAGCGCCGAAGGCCACGTCCTCTGGTCCAACGCCGTCATGCAGCGCATCGCCGGCACCCAGATTCGCGCCGGCCGCTCGCTCGTCCAGTCCGTCCGCGACCCCAACCTGCTCGACTGCGTCAAGGGCGCGCTCGAATCCCGTTCCGCCACATCCGGCCGCTCCAGCTCGCTCGCTCCCGGCCGCACCTTTGAGATCAACGCCGCCCCGCTGCCTTCCGGCGGAGCCATTGCCGTGCTCCACGACGTCACCCGCGTTGAAGCCGCCGAGCGCTCCCGCCGCGACTTCATCGCCAACGTCAGCCACGAGCTCCGCACCCCGCTCACCTCCATCCAGGGCTACGTCGAAACCCTCCTCGAAGACCCCGCTCCCAACGGCGAAACCACCCGCGAGTTCCTCGGCATCATCCAGAAAAGCGCCCGCCGCATGAGCCGCCTGACAGAGGATTTGTTAGCCCTGGCCGGCGTCGAAAGCCCCGACTACAAGCTCGCCCGCCAGCCCATGCGCGCCAATACCCTCGTCGAAGAAGCCGTCGAATCCCTCGGCGGCCTGCTCGTCGATACCGGCGTCGATCTCGAATACGCCGGCGCGCCTGCCGCGCTCGTCCTCGCCGATCCCGACGCCATGCACCAGGTCTTCGGCAACCTCATCGAAAACGCCCTCAAATACGCCGGAACCGGCCAGAAAATCCGCGTCGGCGCAAAGCAATCCGGCAGCATCGTCGAGTTTTTCGTGCAGGACTTCGGCCCCGGCATCGCCTCCGAGCACCTGGAGCGCATCTTCGAGCGCTTCTACCGCGTCGACAAGGCCCGCTCCCGCGACTCCGGCGGCACCGGCCTTGGCCTCGCCATCGTCGCTCAGATCGTCCAGGCCCACGGCGGCCACATCCGCGCCGAAAGTGAGCTGGGCAGCGGCGCAACCTTTTTCTTCACGCTGCCCATCGCGCCCGCAGCTCCGGCCGTAGCCTGAATTCCAGCGGTTTTTCCTGTGTTACAGTGTTGCCGTCGCGCGGCCACGGCCATCCAGCGTCCCAGAATCCGGGCCAAAGATTCAAACGCCCGTAACATTCTCCAGAGACAATCGGGAACGGCAGTTCACCTGCATGGGAGAGAGAACGTGAAAAAAACAGGCATAGCCGTTGCGTT
>JASHPD010000081.1 GCA_030038315.1 Acidobacteriaceae bacterium | reverse complement strand
TCGATGAAGCCACATCGAGCGTGGACACCGACACCGAGCTGCGCATCCGCGGCGCATTGGAACGCATGGTCGAAGGCCGCACCAGCGTGCTGATTGCGCACCGGCTCTCGACGGTGCAGCGCGCCGACACGATTCTCGTCATGCACAAGGGCCAGTTGCGCGAGATGGGCTCGCACCAGCAGTTGCTCGCCGCGCGCGGGCTTTACTGGAAGCTCTACGAGTTGCAATACAAGGATCAGGAGGGATTGGCTGTCCATGCAGCCGCGTCAGCTCCGCAGGGACTGGCTGCGCAGGCAACCGCGCCTTTTGCGTCTTGAGGCATTTTTCCGGAATCCTGTGAACTTGCGGCGAGAGGGAAGGTGGATTTTCTTTGAGGAAAATCCACTCGGCTGTTGCGGCTTCGGTCTACACCTCCGGAAAATGCTTTAGCGCAGGTTCATAGCGGCAACGGCTCCGCAGCCTGCATCCAAATCATCTGCGGCGCTGAGAAGGCGCAACCATTCTTTCAGGATTGATAGAGTCATAAGACGCATGAGCGCACCGGAAATCCCTATCGAAGCGGCGGAAAGCACGCCATTGCCGGCGGCGGCCAAGCGGCTGCTCACCTGGCTGGTGGCGTTTGCATTCTTTATGGAATCGCTCGATACGACGATTCTCAACACCGCTGTGCCCGCGGTCTCCGAGGCGCTGCACGTCACGCCGCTGGCCATGAAGGCCGTGCTGGCCAGCTACACGCTCGCGCTCGCTGTTTTCATCCCCATCAGCGGATGGATGGCGGATCGCTTCGGCACGCGGCGCGTTTTCGCTTCGGCTATCGGGCTGTTTACGCTTGGGTCGCTGCTCTGCGGGCTCTGCAACAACATTCATCTGCTCGTTGCCTGCCGCGTATTGCAAGGCATGGGCGGCGCCATGATGGTTCCCGTGGGAAGGCTCACGCTGGTGCGCGCATTTCCCAAGAGAGAGCTGCTGATGGCAATGAGCTTTGTGACCATCCCCGCGCAGGTTGCGCCGATGCTTGGTCCCGTTACCGGCGGCCTTATCGTGGCCTACTTTCACTGGCGCGTGATTTTCTTTCTGAATGTTCCGGTGGGCCTGCTCGCCCTGGTTCTTGTCTGGCTGAATCTGCCCGACTACCGCGAGGAACATTCGCCGCCGCTCGATTTCGTCGGCCTGGTTCTCTTCGGCTCCGGCATTGCGTTGTTGTCTTACGTGCTGGAAGTCTTTGGCGAGCACACGCTCAGCTCGCGCGAGATCGTTGGGCTTCTGGCGCTGTCCGGATTCCTGCTCGCGGGCTACTGGGTGCATGGGAGCAGCCTCAAATTTCCGCTGCTCAATCTCTCGCTCTTCAAGATACGCACCTTCCGCGCGGCGGTGAGCGGAGGATTCTTTACGCGGCTCGGCATCGGCGGCGTGCCGTTTCTTCTGCCGCTGCTCTATCAATCCGGCATGGGCTTTACGCCGGTTGTCTCCGGCCTGCTCATCATGCCGCAGGCCGTCGCATCGATGGGCATGAAGACGGCACTGCGCAAGCTGCTGGCAGTTACGGGCTATAAGGGCGCGCTGATCTGGAACACGCTCGCCATCGGCGCGCTGCTCGCGCTCTTCGCCACCATCGGCAAGCTGACGCCGGTGTGGATCATCGTTTTGATTGCGTTGCTCTACGGCGCTTGCACTTCGCTGCAATATACGGCGATGAATACGCTGGTTTATGCCGACGTGGAGGAGCCGGATGCTTCGATGGCCAGCTCGATTGCCAGCACCGGGCAGCAGATGGCCATCAGCTTTGGCGTGGCCGCGGCCGGCTTGACGACGGCGCTCTTTGTGCCCGGCACCGCGTATCTCAACTCCGACCTGATGATCTCCGGCATCCACAAGGCATTTTTGTGCCTCGGCGTGATGACGATTGTCTCCGCCCTGGTTTTTGCCGGATTGAAGCGCACGGACGGCGCGGCCGTGAATGAACACGGCAGCGAGCATCACGGTTAGGGCGCATTACGGCAATTCGCGCACCCAGATATTGCGGAAGCTGATCGGCTTGCTCTTGTCCCCATGCGCCTGCAGCTTGATCGGCGCGGCGTCGTACTTTTTGTAAAACGGCTTGCCGATGTAGAGCGTCTGGCCTTGCAACTGGAAATGATCATCGACGAGGACGCCATTCCAGAAGACCGTCGCATAGGCTGGTGTCTTCAATGAGCCGTCGTCGTTGAAGGTCGGCGCGGTCCAGATCACGTCATAGCTCTGCCACTCGCCGGGCTTGCGTGACGCATTGGCCAGCGGAATGGACTGCTTGTAAAGGCTGCCCGCCATGCCGTTGACGTAGGTTTCGTTCTGGTAGGCGTCGAGCACCTGCAGTTCGTAGCCGTCGTCGCCCGGCCCGGTGGAAGCAAGAAAGACGCCGCTGTTGCCGCGCGCCTGGCCGGAACCTTCGATGTCCTTCGGAATCCTCCACTCGATATGAAGCTGATAGTCCTTGAAGCTGCGCCTGGTTTCAATGCTGCCGACGGCTTTGTTCACGGTAGCAACGCCGTGCGAGACGAACCACTTCGCGGGCGAGTGATCGTTCACCTGCACCCACTGGTCAAGATTGCTGCCGTTGAACAGAACAATGGCGTCCGAAGGCGGCTGCGAATCCGTTGCGCCCGGCGTAACAACCGGCGGCACGGGCTTCCAGATTTCCGTGTCTTCGGGCTTGGGCTGTTGGGCTGCGGCGGCTGTGGCAATAAGAGCTGCGAAGAGAGAGAGCTGGAAAATTTTCATAAGCGTCACCGCGCCGAGTGTACCATCCATGCCGGGCGTAGCGTTACCACATCGCTTCCGATAGAAATAGCTCCATTGAATCAGGCTCGAAGTTGCATCTGCGGCTCTACGCGTCAGAAGCGCGTAGCAGAAGTGCTACGGGTTACCTCATGCTTCGCAATAAAAATTTGTTGAACCGCTTGACATATATTCCTATATAGGAATATATGTAGTGGACATGGCGCGCGCTGCAACCACCTCCGATGTCTTCAATGCCGTAGCCGAGCCGCGGCGGCGGGAGATTCTTATCTTCCTGCTCGATCGCGAGCGGCCTGTAAGTGACGTAGTTGAAAAGATGCGGCTGGACCAGCCTTCCGTCTCGAAGCACCTGCGTGTGCTGCATGATGTGGGCCTGGTGCGCGTTCGGCGCAACGGCCGCCACAAGCTCTACCAGACGCGCGCCGAGGGAATGAAGCCGCTGCACGAGTGGGCTGCCATCTTTGAGCGCTATTGGGGCCGCCAGTTGCTGCGGGTAAAGGAACGCGCGGAGCAGATGGCCCGCGCGGGCGAAACCGTAACCGGGAAACGATGAGGAGAGATTATGCCGGAAACATTGGAAAGCCTTGAAAACCTGACCCTGAATATCACGCAGGAAATTCATGTCGATGCGCCGGTCGAAACCACCTTCG
>JASHPD010000080.1 GCA_030038315.1 Acidobacteriaceae bacterium | reverse complement strand
GCCGGAGAAATTCGACGCGGCAGTGTAGCGGACTTTGCCTTCGCGGACGAAATCGTTCAGCGTCTGTTGCGCTTCTTCGATGGGCGTGAGCGCGTCGAAGCCGTGCAGGTGGTAGATGTCGATGGTGTCGGTGTTGAGGCGGCGGAGGCTGTCCTCGATGGCGCGGCGCAGATGGTAGCGCGAGGAGCCGGAATCATTGGGACCGGAGCCGGTAGGGAAAAATGCTTTCGTCGAGATGAGGACTTTATCGCGGCGGCCTTCGAGCGCTTTCCCGAGAATGGTCTCGGAGGCGCCGTTGGAGTAGCCGTTGGCGGTGTCGAAGAGGTTGATGCCCGCATCAAGGCAGATGTCCACCAGCCGCGTGGCTTCGGCTACCTGCGTGCTGCCCCACGCGCTGAAGAACTCGTTGGTGCCGCCGAAGGTGCCAGTACCAAAGCTGAGTGCGGAGACTTTGAGGCCTGAGCCTCCAAGAAGACGGTATTCCATGGCTGCTTGGATGCGGCGCGCGGGGCGAGGATGCAAAGTTCCTATGGGCTTGGAGCGTGCTTGTGCTTCAGCTTGCATTGCAAATAGCCCGTTTAGACTAGAAAGAGTATGAGCACACTGAAAGCCGTGCGCGGGACGCGCGATCTTTTGCCGCCGGAGACTGCGCTTTGGAACCGCATCGAGGAGACGGCGCGGCGCGTCTTTGCGCGGTATAACTTTGGAGAGATTCGTACGCCGGTCTTTGAGGATACGGCGCTGTTTGCCCGTGGTGTGGGCGAAGAAACCGACATTGTCTCGAAGGAAATGTACACGTGGGAGGATCGAGCACGGGCGGCGAGCGAGAAATCTCAAAGCCTGACGCTGCGGCCGGAGAATACGGCGGGCGTGGTGCGCGCTTATATCGAGCACAAGCTGGGCGAGACGGGGCAGTTGCAGAAGCTCTATTACATCGGGCCGCAGTTCCGGCGCGAGCGGCCGCAGAAGGGGCGCTATCGGCAGTTCTCGCAGATCGGTGCCGAGGTGATTGGGCCGCCGTCTTCAGGTAGCGAGAGCCCGCTGCGCGATGCGGAAGTGCTGGAGATGCTCGCGACGCTGCTCGATGAGCTGGGCATTACCGGCTGGACGCTCAATATCAATTCAGTCGGCTCATCTGCGGATCGGGCGCGGTATAACGAGGTGCTGCGTGCGGCGCTCAAGGACGTTGCACCGAAGATGTGTGTGGATTGCCAGCGGCGAGCGGTGACGAATCCGCTGCGTGTGCTCGATTGTAAGGTGCCGGAAGATCAGCCTTATATTGAGGCGCTGCCGAAGATTTCCGACTCGCTCGATGAGGAATCGAAGAAGCACTTTGCGGCGGTGACGGCGGCGCTCGATGCGGCCGGTGTGCCGTATGTACGGAATCACCGGCTGGTGCGCGGCCTCGACTACTACACGCGAACAACCTTCGAGTTTACGCACGGGGGGCTGGGCGCGCAGAACGCACTGTTGGGCGGCGGGCGCTATGACGGGCTGAGCGAGGCGATCGGCGGGCCGAAGGCTCCGGGGATTGGCTTCGCTATCGGAGAAGACAGGCTGGTGCTGACTTTGCTGGCGCAGGAGACTGCGGCGGCGGCGAAGGTAGATGCGTTTCTTGCTCCGCTGGGCGAAGAGCTGAATCCGGCCGCGCTGGCGCTGGCGCGGGAGCTGCGGCGTGCGGGGCTGAGTGCCGAATTGGGAGACGGGAGCTTCCGGCTCAAAAAGAGCTTTGAGGCTGCGGATAAGACTGCGCGGCGCATCGTCATCCTGGGCGAGGATGAGCTGGCATCCGGTATTCTGACTGTTAAGGACTTCGCAACCGGCACACAGACAAAGGTTCCGCGCGCGGAACTGGCGGAGTTTTTGCGGAAATCAAGCGGCGAGTAGTGGTTTCCCACCCTTGCGCAAAGAACGCGCAAGAATGGGGCACCCATTGTTGTCGTGGAGCAGACGAAAAGCAACCGCAGATCCTTCGCTTCACTGAAAAGCGCTTTGCTCAGGATGACACGGTTGAGGGAGATGGATATGTGTGTGCTCCCGTACAGGTTTTGGTGAATTGAGAAGAAGGACAACGTTGTGCTCGACTTTTTAGGGAATCTCGAACGGACGCATCTGTGCGGCGAATTGCGCGCTGCCGATGCCGGCAAGCAAGTGGTGCTGATGGGCTGGGTAAACCGGCGGCGTGACCACGGCAATCTGATCTTTCTTGATCTGCGCGACCGCTCCGGCATTGCGCAGGTGGTGCTGGACCACGACCTGACGCCGGAAGGACATGCGAAGGGCGAGCACGTTCGGCCGGAGTATGTTGTGGCCGCGGTGGGCAAGGTGCGGCTGCGCGCGAAAGACGCTGTCAACCCGAAGATGGAAACCGGCGAGATTGAGATTGAGGCAACGGAGCTGCGCGTGCTGAATGACACGCGGCTGGCGCCGTTTTCGCCTGCGGAAGAGGCGATTGCGAACGAGGAGACTCGGCTCAAGTATCGCTACATCGATCTGCGCCGCGCAGAGATGCAGCGCAATTTCTGGCTGCGGCATGAGATTACGCGGGCGGTGCGCGAGAGCTTGAGCGCGCAGGGGTTTCTGGAAATTGAAACGCCGATTCTGAACAAGTCCACGCCGGAAGGTGCGCGCGATTTTCTCGTGCCGAGCCGCACCAATCCGGGGCAGTTTTATGCGCTGCCGCAGTCGCCGCAGATCTTCAAGCAGATTCTGATGATCTCCGGCTTCGATCGGTACTTTCAGATTGCGCGTTGCTTCCGCGATGAGGATCTGCGCGCTGACCGGCAGCTTGAATTTACGCAGGTCGATCTCGAAATGAGCTTTCCGCGGCAGGAGCATGTCTTTGCGGTGGTGGAGCAATTCCTGAAGGCTGCGTTTGCTGCAGCGGGCGTGGATTTGCCGACACCGTTTCCGAAGATCACGTATGACGAGTCGATGCGGCAGTACGGCACGGACAAGCCGGATTTGCGCCTGCCGGGGCTGACGGATGTGCGTTCTGCCTTCACCGATGAGCAGTTGGCCGCGCTGCAGATCGATCCGGCGCTGCCGGTGGTAGCGCTGCGCATTCCCAACGTGGGCGAGCTGAGCCGCAAGGAGCGCGAAGACAATCATCCGCTCTTCGATACCAAGAAGGGCGCGAAGTTTATTGATGATTTCAAGCGGCTGGCAAAGGGTTTTCCTGAGTCTGCCATAAAGGTGCGCGAGCTTACCGGCGTTTCGGATGCGGATTTCGTGATTATTGTCGCGGGCGATCCGGCGCATCCCGTCAAGGCCAGCGATACGAAGTTCGAGGGACGGCTCTCCGAGCGTGAGATCAATGTGTATGCGGCTGCGGGGAACTTCCGCTCTGAGCTTGCGAAGAAATACGCAGAACGGCACGGAGCCTTCGGCGTTACGGAGACATGCGTTGCGACGGCGGCCCCGAAGAGCGGAAAGCTGCTGGACGGCTCGAAGGCATTTCAGCCGATCTGGATTGTCGATTTCCCGATGTTCGAGTACGAAGCTGCATCGGCGAAGTGGGTTCCGGCGCATCACCCTTTTACCGCGCCGCATGAGCACGATATGCCGAACCTGGTGAACGATCCGGCCAGCGTGCGCGCCAACTGCTACGACCTGGCGATGAATGGGCTGGAGCTTGGCTCGGGGTCGATTCGTATCCATCGCAAGGATGTGCAGCAGCTCATTTTTCAATCGCTGGGTATTTCCGAAGAAGAAGCGCGGCAGAGGTTTGGTTTCTTTCTCGATGCGCTCGAATACGGCACGCCGCCGCACGGCGGAATTGCGCTCGGCCTCGACCGCATCGTGATGCTGTTGGCGGGCGCGCCAAGTTTGCGCGAGGTGATTGCTTTCCCGAAGACGGCAAAGGCGCTGGATCTGATGGCGGAAGCGCCGACGGCTGTGACCGAACAGCAGTTGAAAGAACTGCATATTCGCGTGGCACTGAAGAATTGAATTGCGCGTTCGGCTGGCGTGCGCTACGCGCGTGTCTTGCCGGGACAGGCTTCCGGCTTTGAGCAAAACATTTGCTAGATGACAAAGGGCGCGGCAGGTCGCGCCCTTTTACTGTTCATTGCGTAGCGCTTACTCGCCTTCGATGGTGTCGGCTTCGTCTTCGCCTTCAACGCTGATGCGCAGCCGGCGGAGCCAGTCGCGGTCGTTCTTGGTGAAGGTGGCGCTGTCGGTCTCCTCGGCATCGTCGGTGTCGTTTCCGGAAACTTCGTTAAGGCCGATGGTGGCTTCGAGCATGAGGAGCACGTCAAAGCCCTGCTTGCGGATGTCCTGGACAACGCCGGCAATCTGTTCGCTTTCGATGACCGATTCGTGAATAGCTTCGCCGAGTTGCTGGATCAGTTCTCGCAGACGGGATGTCAAGGGGTACCTCCAGAATCGGCGGCCGGCGGGCTTGTGCGCGCTCGGCAAACGGCTCGGATTTCTCTACCTTACTTCTCTTGCGGCGGTCGGACAACTGCGCCCGTCACAAAGCTCTGGAAAATCCGGCCAGAGTTCATAAAGTGGGCCGTGCCCCGCGCGCAGGCTGCACAAAATGCCGCGCCATGCGCCTGCTACCATTTTAATTGCAATGAGGCCGCAAAGGATTGGCAGGGTTCTGGGCATGGGCCTTCGCGTGGCCGGGCGCATGGCGGGCGAGCGACTAGCCGGAGCTGCGTCAGGTTCCGCGCTGGGACCCGTATCCGGCTCGGCGCCAGCCGTAACGCAGACGGCTGCACCGGCTGCCGCACCGGCAACCCGCAGGCGCAGCAGCGTGATGCGCGGACTGGGCGGTTTTGTGCGCCCTTTTTCGCGCGTGGGCGGCATTGTTTTTCTGGAAGTTGCCGGCGTCTTCTTCCTCTTGTTTGTGCTGGTCTTTGGCGGGATGGCCTGGCGGCTGCGCGACGGCGTGACGCAAGGGCCGCATCACCAGGAGTTTCTGGTGGCGGCGGCGTTGGCGCTGGTTTTTCTCTATCTCTGCGTCAGTTCCTTCTGGCGCGCGCGCCAGCGGAGCCGAACAGGAATCGAGCGATAATCGATCAGGCCGAGTTACGTCCCGAGCGCGTGAGCGCCCAGACGCAAACCGCCGCTCCAAGCGCGATGATTAGCAGGAACAGAAACGAGGAGCCTCCGTGGCCGTGGAAGCCGAAGCGCAGCATGGCGAGCGAGGTAAGCGTAGTCATGATTTTCTCCATGCGGACATAAGGGCCCGCAGTTGCACGGACACGGATGCGAGCGCCAAGTTGTTGTGGGAATGCTTATTTTCCCGGGCGGATGAATCATGATCGCCCGAATCATGATTGCCCAAATTTTGGCGCAATGGCGTAATTCAACTGCACCAGCACAATGACCGCGATGCTGAGCCACGGGCTGACAAAGCAAAGCGCTGCTCCAGCCGCGTAGAGCGCCTGCGCGATGAGAATGCGGCGGCAGATGCTGTGGCTCACTTCGTCAGTCGTGTCGGCTTTGACGAGGTTCGTGCGCACGGCGTACATCCAACCCCAATAGAGCATGGCGCCGAGGACGAAGATATTGAGCCAGTAGATGCCGAGCGCAACGCGATAGGTGATGAACACCGCGAGCAGGCGCGTGGAGAGCGGCACGAGCGTAACGGCGAAGAGAAAGCCGAGATGAATCCAGGTGAAGTCGCGCGTGCCTTCGGCAATGTGGTTGAGCTGTGTCTGCTGGCCGGCCCAGAAGATGCCGAGGGTGAGAAAGCTCATGCCGTAGGTAATCCACTGCGGAGCGAGCGCGCCGAGAGCGGCGAGCAACTCGCGCTCGGAGTGGACATGTGCGGGCAAAGGAATGTGCAGGTCGAGCACGAGCAGCGTCATGGCCACGGCGAAGATGCCGTCACTGAGCGCGGCCAGACGGTCGAGATTGCGGCCCTGGATGAGGTTGTAGAGGGTCGGCATCGTTCCATGCTTCCCAACGACGTTATACCAGCGGTTTAGGCGGTTTGCGCGTCAGGCGCCAGATGCCCAGCACAAGGGCGAGCGCGCCAACGGCATAAAACACCCAGACGGGCCAGTGAGACGGGGCTGCCGGATGAGCCTGGATTTGCCAGCCCCGGAAGATGAGGAATGCTCCGGCGGCTATGAGCAGAATGCCGCGAACGAGATTCATTGTGTCTGCTCCGAAGAATGAGATTCTTCCATCCTACCCTGCCTGCGCCGGATTGACCGCGGCTCGTCTTGCTGCCTATCGTTGCAGAAGAGGATGACTGCATGACTACCCCCGCAACAACCGCTGCTCCCACGTTGAAAAAGACTGCTCTCAACGCCACGCATCGCGCTCTGAAGGCCAGGATGGTGGACTTTGGCGGCTGGGATATGCCGGTGGAGTATCCGGGCAACGGCGGCGGGCTGATCGCCGAGCATATTGCCGTGCGCACCGGCGTGGGACTCTTCGACGTGAGCCACATGGGCGAGATTCAGTTTCGTGGCCGCGGCGCGCTGGCCGCGGTGCAGCGGATTACGATGAATGATGCGTCGAAGCTCAAGGACGGTCAGGCGCATTACTCGGCGCTGCTCACGCCGCAGGGCGCGTTCGTCGATGACATTCTGGTGCATCGGCTGGGCGAGAACGATTATCTGCTGGTGGTGAACGCGGGAACCACGGAAAAAGATTACGCGTGGATTCGGCAACAGGCGGGCGGAACGCCGGGTGTGCATATCAGCAATTACTCGCAGTACTACTCGCAGATTGCCGTGCAGGGCCCGCGCGCGCTGGAGACTTTGCAGAAGCTGACCAAGGTCGATCTTGCGCCGATCAAAAATTACTGGTTCACATGGGGCACGGTCGCGGGAATTCCGAATGTGCTGATTGCGCGCACAGGCTACTCAGGCGAGGATGGCTTCGAGATTTACATTCCGTCCGATGAAGCTACGAGTGTGAAGGCGTGGGAAGCGTTGATGGATGCGGGTGCGGAGTTCGGCATCCGGCCCTGCGGATTGGGCGCGCGCAATACGCTGCGGCTTGAGGCGGGCATGAGCCTTTACGGCCACGAGATCAGCGAGGAGATCAACGTCTTTGAGGGCGGGATCGATCGCTGGTTGAAGCTCGATAAGGGCGATTTCATTGGGCGCGATGCTTTGCTGGCCGTGCAGGCTGCCGGCGGGCCGAAGCGGAAGATTGTCGGGTTGGAGATGATCGATCGCGGCATTGCGCGCGACGGATATCCGGTGCTTGATCTTGAGGGTAAAGAGATTGGAGTAGTAACGTCGGGCTCGCCCGCGCCATTCCTTAAAACGAACATTGCGCTGGCGCTGGTGCCTGCTGAGACTGCCGCGAGCGGCGGCGATCTGCTGGTGCAGGTGCGCGCCAATCACGTTCGCGCAAAACAGGTGCCGATTCCGTTTTACAAGCGGCCGAAGAAGTAGTTTCGACGTATCTTCAGGGAAGCGCTGAAAGACCATGCAGATAACGCCGGCCAGAATGCTCTACACCGTCGATCTCGCCGGTACGCTGCTCTTTGGCATTGAAGGCGCGTCCGCTGCTATCACGGGCAGGCTGGATTTGCTCGGCCTCATGGTTCTGGCCTTCGCCACCGCGCTTGGAGGCGGAATCATCCGCGACGTTCTGTTGGGCGCAACACCTCCCAGCGCCTTGCGGGATTGGCGCTATCCGGCAATAGCCTTCGCCGGCGCTGCGATTGTTTTTTTCTTCCATCACTTTGTGCAGGAAATTCCGGCGCAATTCATCATGGTTCTCGATGCGGCGGGCCTTGCGCTGTTTGCCGTTTCCGGAACGGAAAAAGCGCTGCTTCGTGAAATGTCACCGCTCGTGGCAGTTTTGCTTGGAGGCATCACCGGCGTTGGCGGAGGCACAATCCGTGACGTTCTGCTGGCGAAGGTTCCGAACGTGCTCCATGCCGATGTGTATGCCACTGCGGCCCTGGCTGGATCGGCAGCCATGATTCTGTGCCGCAGGCTTGGCATGACGGACACGCAATCGGCATTCGTCGGTGGAGTTGTATGCTTTGCGCTGCGCGTCGTAAGCGTCTGGCGCCACTGGAATCTTCCCATTGCCGCATAGCTCTTGCCCGGGCGCAACAGACTTGTCAACTGCTGTGGCCTGCGCAATGAAGAACGCCGAGATAGGCGATCCACGGGCCGACTGCGTCGCGGTATTGATACGCAAGGATGCGCGAGATCTGATGCAGGTGCGTCATGTCGTGCGTAGCCCATGTGGCGAGAAGCTGCGAAAGAGTGACGGGGCCGAAGACACGATGAAGGCCGCGCTGCGCCAGCTTGGTAGAGTCGATACGCATGGCGCGCAGCTCATCGAGATTCGCCGCGCGAAGCCGCGCAAACTCATCGAGTAACTCCGCGAGCGGTGCAGGCTTTTCTTCTTCGAGATAGGCATCACGATTGACTGGATTGAAGGGTTGACTCTCGCCGAACTCGAGAATGCGTTTGGCGCGGGCCAGCCAATCCACGCGCTCGCAGTGGACGAGATGGCCGACGACCTGCGTCGCGGTCCATGTGTCGCCGCCTTCGTTGCGATCGATCCATGCTTCGGGCAGATCGCGCAGCAGCGCGTTCAGAGCGGCAGGAGTGCGAGCAAGCAGTGCGAAGGTCTGGTCAAGATCGTGTTCCATAGCAACCTCATGCCACAGCCAGCACTTCATCGCGTACCATGCGGAGCCGAATGGACGCGGGCGGAACGGAGTCAAAATAGAAAGCCTGCACCGCCTCGCGGACATTAGCTTTCAATTCATCCCACGTATCGCCTTGCGTAAAGATATTTTTGCCGATGGCTTATGCGGTGAAGCCGCCATCGGCCTCCTGCACAATTTCAAAGACGAGTTCGTTGGTCATCGATTCGCCTCCTTCTTGAATCCCTGCTTCCGTTCGCATGAGCGGCGCTGCGACCAACGGGAGCACCTCAGAAGCCGCGTGGCGGCCGAAGGCCGCAGTTGCCCGTGCGGCCAGCACTCACACCTGCATCACTTCGGCTTCCTTGCGCTTGCCCATCTCTTCGATGCGCTTGATTTCTTCATCGGTGAGCTTCTGAATCTCTTCGAGGGCGCGCTTTTCTTCGTCCTCGCTGATCTTCTTGTCCTTGGAGAGCTTCTTGAGCGAGTCGTTGCCGTCGCGGCGGACGTTGCGGATGGAGGTCCTGTGCTCTTCGAGAACTTTGTTGAGATGCTTGACGACGTCGCGCCGCCGTTCCTCGGTCATGGGCGGAATGGGCACGCGGATGACCTTGCCGTCGGTCTGCGGATTGAAGCCGAGATCGGAGGCTTGCAGCGCCTTTTCTATTTCCTTGATGACGCTCGGGTCCCAGGGCTGAATCAGAATGAGCTGCGCCTCGGGCGCGGAGACCTGCGCAAGCTGGCTGACCGGCGTGGGCGTGCCGTAGTAGTCGATCTTGACCTGATCGAGCATGTGCGCGCTGGCGCGGCCGGTGCGCACCGAGGCCAGGTTCGTCTGGAAGCCGGTGACGGCCTGTTCCATGCGGCGCTTGATGTCCGCTGAGAGTTCCTTGAGCGCCGGAATGCCGGCCATTGCTGAGACTGCCATGGTTCTTTCCTCGCAAACAGCTTGTATTGCCAACGGCTATTTTACAACCGCGCGGGCGCAAACTCGGTCTGCAGCCGCTGGCGGCATCTATACTTCTTTTCATTGCACCAGCCCCCATCCGTGATTTCAGGAGATTTTTCATGCAATCCCTTGCCGTTCGTTTGCTGACTTTGTCTGCGCTGGCTGCGCTCTGCGCCGTGCCGGTTGCTTCCGCACAATCGTTCACCCGGCAGCCTTTCACCATTGACCAGGTGATGAGCGCGCCGTATCCCAGCGAACTGACCGCTTCCGCGCATGGCGCGACGATTGCATGGACCGCCGACAGCGAGGGCAGGCGCAATGTGTGGGTGGCGCAGGGGCCGGATTTTACGCCGCGTCAGGTTACGCACTACGACACGGACTCGGGCCAGCCGATTGCTTCCGTGCGCCTGACGCCGGATGGGAGCACCGTGCTCTATGCGCGCGGCACCGAGACGAACGATGCGGAGCTTTCGGCGAATCCCACGATTGAGCCTGAGCAGCCTGTGCAGCAGGTCTGGGCTGTTGCGGCAACTGGCGGCGAGCCGAAGCTCCTCGGCGAGCTGGGCTGCGGCGATGAGGATTGCGAGGACATTCAGATTTCACCCGACGGGCGCTATGCGGTGTGGGCAGCGCGGCATCATCTCTGGATTGCGGAGATTACCGGAACAGTGGAGGCCCGCGCGCTGACCGATGAGCGCGGCGAGCCCGCAACGCCGCGCTGGTCGCCGCAGGGGGATCGCATTGCCTACTCGATCGATCGCGGCGATCACACGCTGCTCGCCGTGGCTACGGTGCAGGACGGCAAGGTGGTGAAGACGGATTATGTAGCGCCTTCGGTGGATCGCTATATCGATCCGCGCTGGTCGCCGGATGGACGGCATCTGGCGTTTCTGCGCACGGCAGGCGAAGAAAACAAGCAGCCCATCATTCCGCTGCGGCCCACTCCGTGGAGCATCTGGGTTGCGGACACTTCCACGATGGATGCGCATGAAATCTGGCATAGCGGCACGACAATGCGTGACACGCTGCCGGAATTTGCGGACAGCTCGTTCTTCTATGCTGCGGATGACCGCATTATCTTCGACTCCGAGCAGGACAACTGGGGGCATCTCTATTCGATCGATGCGCTGCGCGGCGGCAAAGCTACGCTTCTGACCCCGGGCGCGTTTGAGATTGAAGACGTAGCGTTGAGCCCGGATGGCAAGAGCGTGATTTATTCCTCGAACCAGAATGATATTGATCGCAGGCATCTGTGGCGCGTGGATGTGGCTGGTGGTACGCCGCGGCCACTCACACAGGGCGAGACGATTGAGTGGAGCCCAACACTGACGGGAGATGGTTCGGCGCTGCTCTGCTTCGGCTCAACAGCGACAACACCGGCAATGCTCTATCGCATCGAGAATGGCAAGCGGATTCTGCTGAGTGGTGCAGAACTGCCAAAGGATTTTCCGTCCGACAAGCTCATCACACCGAAGCAGGTGATCTTTCCGAGCGCGGATGGATTCACGATTCATGGGCAGCTTTTTGTGCCGCGCGATCAAAAGGGGCGCGGCCCGGCGCTGATCTTCGTTCACGGCGGTCCCATGCGGCAGATGATGCTTGGCTTTCCGAATATGGGCTATTACACCAACTCGTATGAGATGAATGAGTATCTGGTGAGCCTTGGTTTTACGGTGCTTTCGGTCAACTACCGGCTCGGCATCATGTACGGCAACGACTTCCGTCATCCGGCGAATGCGAAATGGCGCGGGTCTTCGGAGTATAAGGATGTGCTGGCCGGCGCACGGTATTTGCAGACGCTGCCGAATGTCGATCCGCAGCGCATTGGCATCTGGGGCGGCTCGTATGGCGGGCTGCTGACGGCGCTGGCGCTGGCGCGTAACTCGGATGTCTTCAAGGCTGGCGTGGATTATCACGGCGTGCACGACTGGAGCATTATCTTCCAGGAGGACGACCCGCTTGCGCCGAAGGCCCCGGATTTTCTGGCGGCGCGCAAGCTGGCGTGGGAGTCATCGCCGGATGCTTCGATTGCAACATGGAAGTCGCCGGTGCTGCTAATACAGGGCGATGACGACCGCAATGTGCCTTTTAATCAGATGGTGGATTTGGTGCAGCGGCTGCGCGCGGCGCATGTGCCGTTTGACCAGATCGTTTATCCGGATGAGATTCACGGCTTTCTGCTGCATCGGCACTGGGTGGAGAGCTATAAGGCCGAGGCGAAGTTTTTCATTCAGCAACTGGGCCCGGTGAGCGCGCAGTAGCGATCACCGAATCCTCTTTCGCTGCGGATGGCGCAGAGGTGGAATAAAGCAGAACAGTTTTTACTCAATCGCAAAGACCGCGTATACCGTGGCTTCTTCACGGATAGTCTGCGGGCGGATTTCGAGGTTTGGTGCGGCTTGCGCCATTACGCCGCCACCTACATTGCCGCCGAGACCCATGAAGGATTTCTGCGCAAAGACGATTCTTGTATTCGGCACCTGATTGCTGGCATAGATCAGCGCGCCCAGCTTGACGTTCAGGCCGTCGGCCATGTGCTCGGCAACAGTGCGGGCCTTCACTAACGCAGCCGCTGCGGCTTTGGCTTGCAGCGTCTTGCGATCGGAAAGGCGCCAATCAATTCCACCAGTAGTGTTTGCGCCGGAAGCGATGGCAAGGCGAATCGCGTCGGCAGCATCCTTTGGCGCGACAGAGACAGTCCACGATTGCCGGAAGACGAACTGCTTCTTTGTACGTTCTTCCGGCGTGTCCTTGTCGTCGAACGCATCGTTTCGACGCAGGCTCTGCTCCGCGCTTTCAATGCTCTTGTCTTCAACGCCCGCTTTGTGGAGAGCACTGAGGATCGCCTGTGAAAGTTTGCCGGCGTCGGCGTAGGTGGTTTCCGAATCAGGGCCGTAGATCTCAAAACCTACGGTTATAGCGGCGATATCGGCGGT
>JASHPD010000079.1 GCA_030038315.1 Acidobacteriaceae bacterium | reverse complement strand
CCAATCGCAAGCGCGCCACACAGGACAGGCGTTCGCTCCGGCGCTATCGCAGGCGATGGAAAGTAGAGCGCGTCTTCGCCTGGATGCAGAACTTCCGCAGACTCACCACCCGGTGGGAACGACATATCGAAAACTTCCTCGGCTTCGTACATCTAGCCTGCCTCAAAATACTCTTCAGACATTTATGAGATGAGTTGTAGGCTATCGCTTCCCACAATGCCAAAGGCGTGTGGCTGGATTTGCCTGTTGCTCCAAGGTCTAACAGTTACGCGTTAACCACCTACTCTCCCAAACACGTCACTTACCTGGAAGAGTGCAGCCATAGCCCCTTACGATCTATAGCCTTTACGGGGAGGCGCCTTCGGCTCGTATCCATCCCGAATGGGAATGACAGCTAATCGCATCTCCGAACTCACGATTTGGGAGTCCGATTTGGGAGTCCAGGGATGATACAATCCACGACAATGATTCTTTCCTGCCACCTGCGCTGTTGTTTCGCATGAGACTTGCAGTTTCAGGTGAGAGCCGTCGCTCTGAAAGGAGCGACGCCTTTCGGATGGAAAGAATGAGATAACGCGGGCAGCTATTGCTGCTTTGTGCTCCTGATCTCATCCCTCCTCAATTGAAGCTGCATGAAGCGCTCTCCGGCACCGGCGCGTCCGGGCGCGTCTGAGTGTATACGTTCATTGGCCCGTTTCGCCCTGACTCTCCGGAAAAGTATTGCCCTCGCGTGAAACTGAAGGGCGCCATCCTGAATCCACGAAGGAGAAATCGAAGATGTGCGACATCTACACAAAGGACGCTGACAACCTCCGCATCGACCCAACCGAGCGGATCGTCAAAAACACTGAGATAGACCAGCAGTGGGCCGATTGGCTTGCGCCCACGCGCCGTTCTTTTCTATTCGGCGCCGGTGCCGCCGCCATCGGCCTTACGCTCGGCGATGAAGCTGCTCGCGGCGAAGAGCCTGGTACCGCTGCTTCCGGTTTCGGCCCAGCCGCAGCGTTCACAGCGCTCAATGGACCGATCAAGCCCTATGTTTCACCCGATACAGGCGTGAGCGAATGGGGTTATGAGACCCTGAAGCAGCCCACCACTCGACCGGCAGGCCTATGGCCGGGTACGGAGAACGGCCTGCCTGCAAAGCCGCGCACCTATACGGACATCAAGAGCTATCACGCTCACTTCTATTTCGATCAGGATAACTTTGAGAAAGCCGCTCTAATTCGCCGTTGGGCCGGCGAGCGGTTCCCGGTCGAACTTGGTGACTGGAACCTGACGCCGCGCGGTCCTCACACAACGCCGTCGTTCTACTTCGGCTTCACCAATGATCTCTTGACGGTCATCGTGCCATGGGTGCAGCTCAATAATCTGGGGCTTACAGTCCTGCTGCATCCGAACACGGACGATCCCCGCGCGGACCACCTCTATTACACGCTGTGGGTGAATCGCTCGCAGCCCGTGAATGCTTACAACATGAAGGCTCCGCGCGGCCAGGACGGCAAGGTGCTTATCGAGAAAATCCTTCCCAACGTGACCCCTACGGTCAAGCTGGAGGTTTAGCGTTTACGGCATTCTCTGTGCGCCGAAATGGGAGTTGGAGCTGAGCTTCGGCTTCGGCGCATAAATTCAGGTATCTGTCTTGTGAAAGGACAAGCAACCATGCGATTTGCTCTCCTCGCATCCATGCTCTGGATGACTGCCGCGCTTGCTGCCCAGACTGCTTCTTCTCCCATCTCAACCGACCCGCCGGTGGATTCTGCGAACCCTGCATCCTTCGTGGAGATCGCGGTGCCTTCGCATGGCGCTCAGCTTCTGGGGGTGCTCTATCTGGCTTCGGGAGCTGGCCCGCATCCGACCGCCATCCTCTATCACGGGTTTCCTGGCTATGAGCAGAATCTGGACCTTGCGCAGGCTCTGCGCCGCGATGGATACAACGTGCTCGCAGTTCACTATCGCGGTAGCTGGGGCGTGTCGGGCAACTTTTCGTTCCAGCACGCGATTGAGGATGCGGATGCACAGGTGGATTGGATCACATCTGCTGAGGTCGCTCAAAAGTATCGCGTGGATCCGCAGTGGATCGTTGTCATCGGGCACTCCATGGGCGGATACATGGCGCTCTCCGCGGCCGCTCATCATCCCGGCATTGCTGCGGCGATCTCGATTTCCGGTGCATCTCTTGGCCATCGCTTCGCCGCACTGAAGGCGGAAGACAGGGACAAAGCCGTTGCGCAGTATACGAGCCACATAAACCCCGCCGACCTGTTGCCTCTAGCCGGAACTTCTGCCAATGCGCTGGGCGGTGAGGTTTTCGATCATCGCAACGAATGGGACTTCCTGAAACTTGCTCTCGCGATCGGCAAACGTCCCACGCTGTTAATCACGGCAAGCGACGGCACCGGGCCGAACAGTGAAGCGCTGCTCGAAGTACTCAAGCGGGAGGGCAACACAGCGTCTCTCCACGTCGAAATCAAGACCGATCATTCCTACAGCGATCATCGTATTGATCTCGAAGAAACCATCCTCAGTTGGCTCAACCAACAAGTTCGTTGACATTTTTCCAAGCCGTGCGCCCGTTGCAACCGCCTCTCACGCAACCTCATCAGCAAAAGGAGAAGCAGAGTGAATACGATGAATCGATTTTTCAGGGCGGCCGCTTTCACGGCGGCGCTTACATTCGCCGCGGCCGGAGCACATGCCGCGACCTTGCAGTTCAAAGCAGATTTAAAGGCATCCTCCGAGGTTCCGCCGAAAAATAGCGCTGGAACAGGAACCTTGACGGCCACGCTTAACACCGATACGCATGTGCTGCGGTATCACATTGTTTTCAGCGGGCTGACGGGGCCGGTGATTGCCGCGCATTTTCATGGTCCTGCGGCGGAGGGTGAAAATGCCGGACCGCAGATTCCCATAAAGGGTAGTCCAATTACCAGTCCTATTCACGGAAGGGCGACACTGACTCCGGCGCAAGAGCAAGACCTAGAAGGCGGCAAGTGGTACTTCAACCTGCATACAAAGGCGAACCCCGGCGGAGAGATCAGGGGACAGATTCATAAGGTCGAATAAGCGCTGAGAATACCGCGCCCGGCCTCGTCACGATTCATTCGGATTTAGCTGAGCGCGCACCATTGCTCAAACGCCGAAGAAAGAACAAATTCGAAGGAAGCGCCATGAATGCACGTTATGTTGCAGCGCTAGCCCTTGGCGGCGGTCTGTTTACAGTTGCCATTTTGTCTGCCGCATCGCAGGGACCAGCCGGAAATACAGTGAAGCAATCTCCGTCGTCTTATCCAAAGCCGAGGAATCTGAAGGTTCTTCCCAAAGAAATCTCCGGGGAAGAGATTCACAAATTGATGGAGCAATACCGGCAGTATCTTGGCGTGCCGTGCGGATACTGCCACGCGCAGAGCACGGATGCACGGCAGATCGACTACGCATCGGATGAAAAAGCAACCCACTCCGGCTTTGCCTCGCCTGCCAGCGGGGAATTCAATCATCAATTACAGCAGGAATTCACAGCGGAGATCGAAAAGCTCCTGGCCGAGAAGCCTGAGCAGAACCTCTCTGCTTCGTCAACCGCTCCGGCCAAGCCTGGAGAGTAGAGCGCCGAAGGGCAGGGAATGCTTTGCCGGCAAACAAACCGAGGCGTGTTCTCACGCATGACATCTATGTTCACGAACCGAAGTACTCAACAGGCGCAATCGAGAGATTTCGCTTATTGGACCTTAGCGGACCCGCCAAAACAGAAAAGCCGCCTTTCGGCGGCTCGTAACTGCTTGATTTGATTGGTGGACCTGATCGGGATCGAACCGATGACCTCTTCCATGCCATGATACCGGTCAATGTCCAAATTATAGACGGAACAGTACTTACAAACCGGAACAACCGGCAAAAACGGCCCGCTCGGCGCTATTTACGGGCAAAATGCGGGCAAAATTCTAACCAAGTGGCTAAGAGGCTGATCGTGTGGAATCAGCCCAAATTCTCGATCTAGAGCCGAATAGATCGGAGAGTCATGATCGTCTGTCGACGAGTCGGACACCCAGGAGGACATGTCGAGCATACCGATGACAAAAACGTGGAAAACCGTCCCGTGTCAGAAGCACTTCTGCGCTTGCAAAACCGGAGCGGACCATACATTTCCCGAGGCCGCGTCCGTCAACACCAGAACCTCACAGCCCAGGTTTGGCACGACGCGCTTCAGACCGGGGTGGAGCTTCGCGTTCTGCTGCTCCGGTTCCTTTCGCCGGCGCGTCTGCCGCCGTTAGAGTCGCTTCCAGGTTGGATCTGTGGCGACGGAGTACTATGAAAATAAAAAACGCCGTGAATTCATCCCCTTCCATTTCCCATGTGGCCGCACTCATTCCGGCCCGCCGGCATGAGCCGGCGTTGAGTCCGTTGATTGACGCCTTGCTTGATGCCGGATTCGGCGCCGTCCTTGTGGTGGATGACGGAAGTCCGCCGAACGACGGGGAAGCCTTTGACGCGCTGGCACGGAAAGATCGCGTGCGCCTGCTGCGCCATGCGGCGAACCTGGGCAAAGGACAGGCGCTGAAGACAGGCATCCGCCATTTTCTAAACGTGGATTCCGGGTTTGCCGGACTGGTGACCCTGGATGCCGACGGGCAGCATCTGGCCGCCGATGCTCTGCGCGTGGCAAACGCGCTGCTGGCCTCGCCGGACCGTGCCGTGTTCGGCTGCAGGAGCTTCGAGCGCGGAACGCCTCTACGGAACGGCTTCGGAAATGCGCTGACGAGCGTAATCTTCCACTGGATGAGCGGGTGCAGGATCAGCGATACGCAAACGGGATTGCGCGCCTTTCCAACCGCATTGCTTCCGGAACTGGCTGCGCTGCCGGGCGATCGCTACGAGTACGAGATGCGAGTACTAGCGCACCTTTGCCGCCGCGGAAGCCAGCCGCTGGAAGTGCCGATCACTACCATTTATATCGACAGCAATCGCGCTTCTTCCTTCGACCCGATCCGCGACTCGATGCGCATCTATTTTGTGCTGCTGCGCTGCTGCGCCTCGTCCCTGGCTTCCGCGGTGAGCTTCCGGGTTCAGCAGGCTTTCGCATTGCCCCGGCGCGGGGAGCGCTGAACGAAGAACGATCTGCTCCGGGCCGCTCCCGCCGCGACGGGAACAACGGAATCATTCTGAATATCTTTCCGTTTGAAAGATCGATCAGCGCGATCCGAGCTTCTTTTGCGACTCCGCCCAGGCAAGGTTGCTCGCCGCGAGCGTGAAGTCAGGCTTGATCTGCAAGGCCGCGCGGTCGCTGGCGATCGCCGAGTCCCATTGATGCAGGCCCGCGTATGCCGCGCCGATATTGTTGTACGCGATAGCGGAGCGGGGATCGATCTTGAGCGCCTGCTGCGCCGCCCGGATGCATTCGGCATAGTTTCCGGCGCGGTATTGATAGAGCGAGGCATTGATCCAGTAGCTCGCGTCCGGCATGGCGGGGTGCAGCAGGATCTCCTTGGCGGCGGTATCGTCGGGCGCCAGTTGCAGCGTGGCCGCGGCGGTGGCACGTGCCAGCGCCGCGTTGCCCATGGCTTCGTATGCGGATGCGAGCAGGTCGCGCGCGGGGATGCGGGATGGGTTCAGGCGCACTGCGGCCTGAAGCTGTGGCAGGGCGCTGTCGGCGCGGCCGGTCTGGTAGAGCCAGTTGCCGTAGTAAAAGTGCGCCTCGTCGTCGCCGGGAGCAAGAGCGATGGCGCGCAGAAAATGCCGCCCTGCCTCGGCCGCGTGGTTCATGGCGCCGCTGACAATGCCAAGGTTGATTTCAAGCGTGGGATAGTACGGCGTATAAACGAGCGCGCGGTGGAAATATTCGAGCGCCACTGGATACGCACCCTTTTCCATCTGCGTGAGGCCGTAGTTCATCAGGCCGCGGCCATTGTGCGGGCACTTCTGCACATCGTCCAGCCACAGCGATTCCTCCGTGCGCCATACGCGGTTGCGCAGATGCGCACCGACAGCGTAAAGAACCAGCAGCGCGAGAGCGGCGGCCATTGCCGTTCGCTGAACGATCACACGGTTGCCGCCGGCGGCGAAGCGCTCGATGCCAAGATAAGCGGCCCAGACGACGGCAAGCACCAGGCCGACAAACGGCAGGTACATGCGGTGATCGTTCTCCACTTCTGAAAGGCGGTAAAGCGAAGTGGGCAGCGATGTAATCAGGAACCAGAGCAGGCCGTAAGAGATGGGGCGCAGCGTCCTGCGGCGCGCGGTGAGCCACGCCGCGGCAAGGAGCAGCAGGACGAAGAGGAATCCGAGGAGCGCTTCCAGATTGAAGGAGGAAAACGGCTGCAGATCGGTATCCACGTTGAGATGCACCGGCAGGAAAAGCGAGCCGAAGTAGCGCATCAGGACGAACGGCTGCGTAATGCAGTAGGAAAAGGCGGAGACCGTGGACGGCAGAAAGGTCTTCGGCGTCATTGCCGCATTAACTGCCAGGAGCGCGATGCACGCGGCCAGCGACGGCGTTGCGGCGAGAGCGGATTTCGCCCAGCGGCCTTTGCCGTCGAACTCGAACAGGACGCAATAGAGAAACAGGAGCAGCGGAAAGACGGCCGCGGGCGGCTTGCTGAGCATGGCAAAGGCGAAAGGCAGCAGATAGAGCCCGAACTTTCTCCATGCCGGCCGGCGCGCGTAAATCGCCAGCGCTGCCACCATACCAATGGCCGCGTAGATGTCCCCTCGCTGGATGATGTAGTTGACGGTCTCGGCCATGGCCGGATGCAGGCCGTACCAGGCGACCGCGAGCAGGGAAAGATAACGATTGGCCCTGGCAGACTCCGGCTGCGGGCGCGCCGCGTTCAGGATCGAGGTGAAAAGCGCGTCCATGAAGGCCAGTTGCAGCAGAAAAACAAGAAACGTGGAGAAGTGAAACCAGAACGGCTTGTAGCCCCGGCCCAGCGCGTAGTCCAGCGCCAGAGAGGCGGAAACCATCGGCCGGTAGGTGCGGTTTGCCGGCAGAACGCTGAAGGTGGAAGCGTCCGTAAAGAAGCGGGGAACGTTGCGCAGGCTGCGGATATACGGATTGTTGACGATCGTATGGAAGTCGTCGAAGTGGAAGGCATTCTGAAATGAGTTCGAGTAGACGGCGCAAACCGCCAGGACGACAGCCACAAACCACCACGCTTGCTTCGAACGAAACACCTGCGCCCCCGTTCCTGTTATGGACAAAAAGATGGGCCGGCCCCAGCCGGCGGAGATGAATATTCTGCCAGTTTCTATCAGCATGACACAAAAAAGCGCAAACGGGATTGCCGACTCGGCTGGAGTGGTTTTGCGCGCGCCTGGAGTGAATTCATGCCGGAGAATTCGCGCCTGTTGCGCTGGGCAGAGCTCTCCGCAACGCAGGTTGCCTTGGAATTGCGAAGCATTTCGAGTGTCTACAAGGAATTCGCAAAAATTTCTTGCCCGCCGGCGGTGAAATCGGCTATACCGGAGAAGTTGTTTTTTTCAGGGAGACGTTTTGCCTCCCTGATTCAATTTTTCCCCGGACAACTTCCCCCTTGATTTGAACCGGCGCGATGGTGTGGAAAGCGGAATGGCGGCGACGCGATAGTGTGCGTGTGCGCATATTCCGGCTTCAAAAGAAAGACCGGGCGTGGCGGACGAAGCACAACATTTTGCAGTGGATGAATACGCGCGTCGAGCGGAATCGCCAGGCGCCGTCCTCACACCTTGGGTTATCTAAGGAGAAACACAATGAGCCAGCGTGGCTGGATGCGGTGGGTGGCAATGGCCGCGGGGTTGATTCTCGCGGCGGGCATGGCACATGCTACGAATGCCGCTGTCGCGGGCGATGCGTCGGTCAACAGCGCCTATCCGTCAACCAACTTCGGCGCTTTGTCGAACCTGTACGTGGGCAACGGCAACACCGCGCTGGTCCAGTTCGACCTCTCCTCGCTGCCGGCAGGCACCACGGCGAGCCAGATCGCCAAGGCCACGCTGACCCTCTATGTGAATCGCATTGACACCTCGGGCCTGGTGAGCGTGCAGCAGGTAACCGGCGCCTGGAGCGAGTCCGCGGTCACCTACGCCACGATTCCGTCGCTGGGCACGACAGTGGCTTCCTTTACGCCATCGGTGGCCAACCAGTACATCACCATCGATATCACCTCGCTGGTGCAGTCGTGGCTCACGACCCCGGCGAGCAACTACGGCATCGCGCTGAGTTCGACGGCGGGCAGCGTGATCTTCGACTCGAAGGAGAACCAGGAGACCAGCCACGCCGCGCATCTCGATATCACGGTGACCTCGCAAGGCCCAACGGGGCCGACAGGAGCGACTGGAGCACAAGGGATTCAGGGGATTCAAGGACTGCAGGGACCCACAGGAGCGCAGGGAATCCAGGGCATTCAGGGTGCTACCGGAGCCACAGGCGTACAGGGTCCGCCGATCAGTTTCGATGGCACATGGAATAACACCACCGCCTATAGCATAGGCGATGCGGTTTATCTCAACGGCACCAGCTACATCGCCCTGACGGGCAGCCTCAACGTCACGCCGGGGACGAACAGCAGTGTCTGGGCGGTGCTGGCGGAGGCGGGTGCAACCGGCGCTACGGGCGCGAACGGCGCGAATGGCGCCACAGGTGTGACCGGCGCAGAGGGCCCGATTGGTGCCACCGGTGCAACTGGCCCCGCGGGCGCGACTGGCGCAGCCGGGGCAACGGGCGCAACAGGAGCCACGGGTGTGATCGCCTCTGTAACCTCCTACAGCAGCATGACCCTCTATGCCGAAGGATCCGTCGTCACCTGCGTGAACACATGCGCGACGAACGGATCAACATATTACGAAGTGGCAACCTCGTCTCAGGGCGTCGATCCCTCGCAGAATAACGGATCAACCGGCGAGCCGTGGATTGAGATCGCCGCGGCCGGCGCGAACGGAGCCACGGGAGCAACGGGGGCGACCGGCCCGCAGGGCACCCTCGGCTCGGCGGGCAACACGGGGCCAACCGGGCCAACCGGACCGACCGGGCCGGCGGGCTCCGTCAGCACCACTGGATTCACCACCCTGCTCTCGTTCACCAATGGATATACTGCAAACACCACCTACTACTTCGATCCGGTGGTCTCGCCCCAAGTAGGCTACGGGAGCCAGACCACGCTCGGGGGGGAGTACGCCTATTTCCTCGCTGCGCCGTCCGCATGCACCATGAAGGCATTGAACGCCGCGGTGAACAACTACTACGACGCCGCGGCAAACACGACCACCATCACCGTGTACCACAACAATGTGGCAACAAGCATGAAAGTGGGCATCACGACCAGCGGCAGCCTGGGCGGATTTAGCGCGAGCGACACAACCGATACGTTCTCCGTCGCTGCCGGAGACCAGATCACGGTCGCGTTCGAAGAAAACAGCGACACTCCGTATAACAGCATCACGGTTGGGCTTGTGTGCCAATAGCAGGAGGAACCGGTGCGGCGTCCTCCGTTAAGGCAAACGCGGGCGGCGCCGAAGAACCGGAATCGAGAACCGCGGCAGAGGATGATTATTTTCCCCAGTTCGGCTGAAAACGAGTTTCCGCGGGCGGCTTGCCTGACGGCACGATGATTCACGCAGAACCAGCATAAGGAGAATTGTCATGGCGGAAGCATTTCTTGGGGAAATCAGGATGGTGGGCTTCAACTTTGCGCCGGTGGGATGGGCGCTGTGCAACGGACAAACGCTGGCAATTTCGCAAAATACTGCCTTGTTCTCGCTCCTGGGCACGCAATTCGGCGGCAACGGTGTATCGACTTTCAACCTGCCGGACCTGCGGAGCCGCGTCCCGGTGCATCAGGGCGCGGGACTCGGCCTGAGCACGTATGTGATGGGCGAGGCGACAGGCACGGAAAACGTGACGCTTCTCGCCACCCAGATGCCGTTGCACAACCACACGGTCGGTGTCAGCAACGCCGCCGGCTCCCTCACCGACCCCACCAACAACATTCTGGCGCAATGCAATACGGCGACGGGACACCAGCCGCCAAACACGAACGTGCCGAACTTCGTAAATACCGCGGCGACGGGGACACTCGCGCCGGCCACCATTTCCTATGCTGGAAGCAGCCAGCCGCACCAGAACATCCAGCCTGTTCTGTGCGTGAACTTCATCATCGCGCTACAGGGCATTTTCCCGTCGCGCAGCTAACGGAATGTCCGGCTGGCGGAAACAGCCGCCGGCCGGACTGACGGCTTGACAGAGCATGGTCGAACGGTTCACAACCCGGTCCAGCACTCCAGCGGATGCGCCGCTGCTCTTTACGCTTTTTGCGGAGCCGAAGGCCGAAGAGTTGGCCCCGCTGGGACTCCCGGCCGAGCAGATCCAGCCGTTGCTCGAAATGCAGTACCGTGGCCGCGAGCTGACGTATGCGCAAGCCTGGCCTGCGGCGACGAACACGATTCTCTGCTTGGCAGATGGCTCGGCCGTAGGCAGGCAGTTAATGGAACGGCGTGCCGAAGGGTATCACCTGATCGACATTGCTGTGCTGGCTGCCTACCGGAATCGCGGCATCGGCACATGGGCCCTCCGCCAGATTCAGCATCTGGCCGCGTTTGAGTCGGTCGTTTTTCGCCTGCGCGTGCGCAGGGACAACCCGGCTCTGCGCCTCTATGAGCGCCTCGGCTTCCTGCGCATTGCCGGCAACGACCTGTCGTTTGAAATGGAATGGCAGCCGCCGAACTTCGCGGCCGCAAGGCCGCGCGCCGAGGAGACGATTGCGCTCGAAGACGGCTTGGAGGTTGCCCGTGAAGAAGCACTCGCACGCATCTTCGGCTTTCTGCGCGAGATCGGCCTCGCGGTTTATCTCCAGCCGATTCCCTCCGGCAGCTTTCTTCCCGGCATCCAGATGGCGGGCGGCGGCCTGCGCGTGGATCTGGACATGCTCCTCTATCCCGGCGACCTGCTGCACGAGGCCGGCCACCTTGCGACGATGACTCCCGAGCGCCGATCGGCGGAGTTTCCGCAATCGAGCGATCCGGCGGAGGAGATGGCGGCCATCGCCTGGTCGTATGCGGCCGCGCTCCACATCGGGCTTCCGCCTGAGATTGTATTTCATGAGCACGGCTACCGCGGGCAAGCCAAAGCGCTCCTGCAAGCCTATGCAACCGGCAACTGCATCGGCCTGCCGTTTCTCTGGTGGGTCGGAATGACCACGCAACCGCTCCCCGGCGCTCCATCCATCTATCCCCGGATGCTCCGCTGGCTGCGGGAAACATCGCCGGATGCGGCCGCTGACGGGTCACAAAACGATTCTTTCGAGCTGCAGCAAACGATGGCAGGTTCGCATTGAGACGGACTGAGGAAACAAGGCAATCCATGCGGCCCGCGTCGCCGGCGCTTGCGGCGAAGCAGAGCCGGAGCATCTTCGTCCATGCGGCGTTGTTCGCGGCGCTCATCCTGGCCTTCCCTGTGGGGATGCGGGCTCAGACCGCGGCGCAACTGGCGGCGCTGGCGCGGCTGGGCAAGGCGCATCCGGAGCAGGCTCCGGCCAGCGGCGTGGAAGCCACCACGGTTCCTCTCGACCAGCCGAATGGCCTGGCCTTCGACTCGGCGGGCAACCTATATATTGCCGATACCAATGACAACGTCATCCGCGAAGTCAGCACGGCTGGCGTCATCAGCACCGTCGCGGGCAATGGCTCCCAGGGCTATGCCGGGGACGGCGGCGCGGCGACCAGCGCGCTGCTCAATGCTCCCACCGGCGTGGCCGTGGATGCGAGCGGCAACCTTTATATAGCCGACACGCTGAACAACCGCATCCGCGAGGTGAGCGGCGGGACGATTACCACCATTGCCGGCACGGGCGCGGCGGGATTCTCCGGCGACGGCGGCCCGGCGACGGCAGCCGCGCTGAGCCAGCCCGCGGCTGTCGCCATTGATGCACAAGGCGACATCTACATTGCGGACACCAATAACAACCGCATCCGCGAGATCACCGGCGCAACCATCAACACGGTTGCCGGCAACGGCGTGCAGTCTTTCTCCGGCGACGGCGGCGCGGCGACAAGCGCGGCGCTCGATATGCCCGCCGGCGTGGCCGTGGACGCGAGCGGCAACCTTTATATAGCCGACACGCAGAACAACCGCGTCCGCGAAGTCAGCGGCGGCACGATTGCAACGATTGCCGGCAGCGGAACGGCAGGTTACAACGGCGACGGCTCCGCTCTTTCAACGGAGCTGGCCAGCCCGGGCGGCCTGTACGTGGATTCCTCCGGCAACGTCTACCTGGCCGATAGCGGCAACAACCTCATCCGCGTCATCAGCGGCGGCAATGTAACGACCATCGCCGGCAACGGAGCCCAGGGCTTCATCGGCAACGCAAATTCGCCGGCCAGCGCGCCGCTCAATGCGCCGGAGGCAGTGGCAATCGAGGGCTCGGCGGTCTTCTTTTCCGACACGCTGAATGACCAGGTGCGCGTAATCTCCGGCGGCGCGCTCAACACCTCGGCCGGTGTGCCCACCTCCGCCGGGGAATCGCTCATTCTCGGCAGCGCGTTGTCGGCCGTCTACGGCACGGGATCGCTGACCGCGACCTTATCGAACGGCGGGCAGACGGCCACGGGCACGGTAACCTTTTACGACGGCCTGGGCACGGGCCGCGCAACCATCGGCCAGGCCGCGCTCTCGGGGAACGCCGCGACCATCAGCACCAGCACGCTCGCGGCGGGCACGCACTCCATCATCGCCGCTTACTCCGGAGACGCGAAAAATGCCGCCATTACGAGCGGCGTTTATGTCTTCTCGGTAACGCCGGCGTCGCTGACCGCGGTGGCGAACGCGGCAAACATGCTCTACGGACAGCCCGTTCCCGCGCTGAGCGGCACGCTCACCGGCGTGCTGGCCCAGGATGCCGGCAACGTGACGGCTGTTTTCTCCACGACGGCTACGAGCACGTCGAATCCCGGCACATACCCCATCACCGCTGCGCTCACCGGCTCAGCCGCGGCGAATTACTCGGTAACGCTGGGCGCGGGATCGGGATCGCTGACCGTTGCGCAGGCTCCCACCACCACCACGCTCGCGTCCAGCGCCGCGTCGCCGGTTCTGGGCTCGTCCGTTACGCTTACGGCTACGGTTGCTTCCACCACCAGCGGCACGCCCTCCGGCACGGTGAACTTCTTCAACGGAACCACGCAGTTGAACTCCTCGCCGGTGGCCCTGAGCGGAGGCGTGGCCACGCTGACCGTGACCAACCTGCCCCTGGGCTCGCAGAGCCTGTCCGCGGTTTACAGCGGCAGCACGGACTTTGCCGCAAGCACCTCGCAGCCGCTGAGCACGACCGTCATCTCGCCCGACTTCAGCCTCTCGATCACGCCCTCGTCGCAGTCCGTTCTGCCCACCCAGTCGGTGAGCTACACGATGACGCTGACGCCGGGCAACTCGACCTTCGTCAATCCCGTCACCTACTCGGCAAGCGGCCTGCCGAGCGGAGTCACGGCAACGTTCAGCCCCGCGTCGATCGCCGCCGGCGCCGGCACATCGACCGTGACCATGACGCTGTCTGCGAGCAGCCTAGCGCGCCTGCGCCAGGAAAGGCCGCTCTTCGGAGGGTGGCCGGCCTCGACGGCGCTCGCGCTCCTCTTTGTCCCGCTGATCTTTGACAGGCGCGCCCGCAAGACCGCATCCAGAATCTCCCGCGCCGGCTGGATGCTCGTGCTTCTGCTGGCACTGGCGGCCACGGGCGCCATCACCGGCTGCGCCGGCGGATTCTTCAGCCATACCACCAAGAGCTACACCGTAACCGTTACGGCAGTGAGCGGGCCCGACACGCACACCGCAAACGTGACCTTGACCGTGCAATAGGAGAACGCGATGCAGAAGCGCTGGATGACCGCGATTGCCCGGCTTGGTCCGGCCCTGCTCGGCCTGGCGCTGGCCGGCAGCGCGCGCGCGCAGGCGATTCCCAGCACAGTCAACTTTCGCTTCAGCGAGCAGATTTCGAACGCGTCCTCAGGGGGCTGCGGCTGCGTCGCCCTGGAAGGCGTCGCGGCCGATGCGGACTGGAGATTGGCGGTCCTCGATGCGGCGCACCTCGCCAGCTTCTCCCTGGCCGCCGATGTGGCCGTGGAGCACGCCGGCAACGTGGGCAACGCTCCCTATGGCCTTACCCTGACCACCATCACCGCCGGTCCGCGTTTCACCATCCCCGCCCGCAGAACGCGCATCTTCGGCCAGGCCTTGCTCGGCTATGTGCACGGCTCGAACTCCGAGTTTCCGCAGAACAACAACACGCTTGTTCCGTCCGCCAACTCCTTCGCCATCGATACGGGCGCCGGCATGGACTATGCCGTAAGCAAAAGGCTTTCCATGCGGCTGCTGCAACTGGATTACCTGCACACCGCCCTTCCCGGCATCGGCGCGAATTCGCAAAACAGCCTCCGCATCGGCGCCGGGATCACCTTGCGCCTTTCCCGCTAGGGCTGGAGATGATCGCGGCGCTGTCTTGGCAAGGCTGGCGCCATGTGGGAACCTTTTCGCGCTCCTGTTGCCGTCAAAGTAGTGCTTATCCCTGGCCCAGGAACAGAAGTATCCATTGTCTACGAGATCTTTGAGAGATTTGTATACCGCAGCGAAACTGCTACTCAGATTGCGGCAAACCTGAATGGCAGAGGACTTCTCACTGATTTGTATCGCCCCTGGACTCCAGCTACCGTTCGACAGATTCTGACCAACCCAAAATATAACGGGACGAATGTCTTCAATCGCCGGTCGTTCAAACTGAAGAAGAAGCGAGTGCAGAATCCTCCGGAGATGTGGATCGTTCGCGATTCAGCGTTTGAATCAATTGTGAATCATGAGTTGTTTGGTGGACCTGATCGGGATCGAACCGATGACCTCTTCCATGCCATGGAAGCGCGCTCCCAGCTGCGCCACAGGCCCACATCAGGAGGGATGCAACTTTTCTATTTTCTCCATTCGCGCCCGATTCGTCAATCCGCCATGCAAGATTGCGACAAAACCGATGCGATTCCAGCCACGATAAACCCGACACCTTCTTCAAATCGGGAATCGTGATTCGTAAACATCTCCACTCCAGCAGCAGCGGCAAGCGGGTAAAGCTCCTTATTGACGCGCTGTTCCCGCGCCTCCAGGGTGTATTGCTCGTTCGCAACTCCCGGAGCAGACTGCATAGCCTGCTCTTCAATCACAAAGCCGACCGTGTAGCTATATAAGGTGGTAAGCGCCACAACAGCTCGCCGAAGCGAAAAACCCGCCGAAGTGAATTTGCGCAGGCTCATCTCCATCGCCTCGTACATTTTTGTATCAGTCAGGTAGGTTCCACTGGCCATCTTTGCCCCATCTCGATAGCGCAAAAAAGCTCTTCTCAGGCTCACGCAATACACAAAGGCCAGCTCCTGCCAGCTTGTCAACTCGCGCCATTCCGGCTCATCGGCCAGCGCCTCCAGCAGAACTTGCGTGCCCATCTCGTCCAGCAGATCCTGCTTGCTTTTGAAATGCCAGTAGATTGCAGGCGCCTGCACATGCAGCCTGGCCGCCAACCTGCGCAGGGTCAGTCCCTCCAGCCCCGCCTCATTTAATACGCAGAAGGCATGGCGCAGAATAAGCTGTCGATCGAGTGGCATGAAAAATAGTCTAGCATTTTTCATTTAACAGTGTTAAATTCAACTTAACAATGTTAAGGAGGACCTTTCGATGAAAGCTGCCGTCGTAAACACCCCTGGCGAACTGCCTAAATTTCAGGAATTTGCCGAACCCACCGTCCAGGAAGGCGAAGTTCTCGTAAACCTGCGCGCTGCCGGCCTGCACCCCGTTGTTAAGTCCATCGCCTCCGGCGCGCATTATTCCGCCGGCGGAACCGGCCCCATGATTCCCGGCGTGGACGGCGTAGGCACGCTCGAAGATGGCACGCGCGTCTACTTCGGCGGAGCCCGCAAGCCCTGGGGAACCATGGCTGAGCGCGCCGCCGCCCCGCGTTCCATGTATATTCCCCTGCCCGATGGCATCGAGGACGCCACCGCCGCGGCCATCGCCAACCCCGGCATGTCGGCATGGGTTTCTATGAAGGATCGTGCTGAGCTGATTCCCGGAGAAACGGTTCTCATTCTCGGAGCCACAGGTGTTGCCGGCCAGCTGGCCATCCAGGTAGCCCGGGAGCTGGGAGCCAAGCGCGTCATTGCCGCCGGCCGCAACGTCGATGCGCTCCGCAACGCGGACGTGGACAGAGTCATCGGGCTGACCCAACCGGAAGATCAACTCCGCGAGGCATTTGTCGAGGAAGCCGTCGCCGGGATCGACGTGGTCATCGATTATCTCTGGGGCCGTCCCACCGAGATCCTGCTCGAAGCGCTCGGCAAGGGGTTCAAGGCTACCGCCACGCACCGCACGCGCCTCGTGCAAGTGGGTGGAATAGCCGGTTCCACCATCACCCTGCCCGCGGCCATCCTTCGCAGCATCGATCTGACCCTCACCGGCAGTGGATTTGGCGCAGCAAAGCTTGATCAGATATTTGCTGCAATCCCAAAGCTTTTCGCCTTAGCTGCAAAGGGCGCGCTGAAAATCGATGTGGAAGCCATCCCGCTCGCCGACGTCGAGACAGCATGGAACAGGTCCGACAAAGGACGCCGCATCGTCTTTACCCTCTGAAAAACACGCCGCGCGGAACATTTCCACCCCGCGCGGTGTCTAATTATCAGGAAGTTATTGGCGGTGCTGCAAAGCACACGCGGGTTGCGTTATTGTGGAGGAAACTGACTTTGCAGGCGGACCTCACCATGGGCAATCTGGCCAGCGCCCTAGCGCACCAAACCGACGAAGCGGCTCTCATCGCGGAGCTGCGCGCCGGCTCGGAGGAGGCATTCGCGTGGCTGATTGCGCGCTACCATCAACCTATCTACTCGCTGCTGGCCCGCACCGTGCAGGACCGCGCCGACGCCGCCGACCTCACGCAGGAGGTCTTCGTGAAGGTCTTCCGCGGCCTTGAGAGCTTTCACGGCGACTCCTCGCTGCGCACATGGATTTACCGCATCGCGTTGCGCGAAGCCTCCAACCAGCGCCGCTGGTGGATGCGCCACAAGCAGCAGGAGGTGCCGATCGAGCAGGAGATTGGCGAAAGCGATTCCGCAACGCCGATGCGGATCAAAGAGATGCTGGTCGATCCGTCCGAGTCGCCGTTTGACCTGGCGTTGCACGCCGAAAACCGCGCCCGCGTGGAAGCGGCCCTGGTGCAGGTGCCGGAGCCCTATCGCACCACGCTTATCCTGCGCGATATTGAAGGTTTTGTCTACGAGGAAGTGGCCGAGATGCAGGGCGTCAATCTCGGCACGGTGAAATCGAGGCTGGTGCGCGGCCGGTCTTGCCTGAAAGCCATCCTGATGGGCGGCATGGGCGCAACGCAAACTGTTCGGCCCGGCAGGGCAGAGGCAGTCAGGCAGGAGCTGATTCTGAGAGAGGAGGCGCAATGAACGGATGCGCGGAGATGCAGGCAAAGTTTTCCGAATATCTGGACAGCCGGCTCACAGGCGTCGAGATGCAGCGCATTGCCTCCCATATCGAGCAGTGCCGTGACTGCTCCGCGGAGTGGGAATCCCTGCGAGGCCTGCAGGCCGCGCTTGCCGATCTCGGCCCGGCGCCGGAGCCGGAAGATATGCTGCTGCGCATCCGCGTGGCGGTCAGCCAGGAGCGCGCCCGCAGCCGCCAGGGCCGTTTCCACGGGCTTGCGCTGGTGTGGCGCAACACGGTCGGGCCGGTGCTGTTGCAGGCCTCGGCGGGCTTTGCCAGCGCCGTGCTGCTGCTGGGCACTGTGGCGCTCATGGTGGGCATCGTCAGCAATCCTCCGGAGGCCGTGGCCGGCGACGTGCCGCTCGGCGACGCCACCGGGCCGCGCCTGCTCTACACCATCGACCAGGGCGGGGACGGCGCGATTGCCGCGCTGCCCAGCCCGGTGGTTGTTGAGGCGTACGTCAACGGCGAAGGCACGGTTTACGACTTCCGCATCGTCTCCGGACCCAACGATGCGCAGACCCGCTCGCTGGTCCAGAACATGCTGCTGGTGAGCAAGTTTGAACCGGCGCGCTTCTTTGGCCAGCCGGTGCGCGGCCTCGTTCTGCTGTCCTTTTCAGGCGTTTCCGCCCGCGGATAAAGCTGAGGGTCTTAAAGAAGCCAGGGCGGTCAAAGCGGCTCCTTACTGTTGAAAAGCGGCCCCTTACTGTTGGTGTGACCGTTGATGTGGCTCGGCCCCAGGGCGAGCTCATTCTTCCCATGATTCGGTAGTGGGTCAGTTTGGAAGCAGGGGCTAAAGCCCGGTTGTTTTATGCGATTCATTCGGCACGACTGAAGTCGTGCCCTGACACAAAACAAATTCAGACCGACCCGCTACCCTATTCCGGGTAGTGGGCCAGTTTGGAAGCAGGGGCTAGAGCCCGGTTGTTTTATGCGATTTATTCGGCACGACTGAAGTCGTGCCCTGACAC